>JASJBF010000047.1 GCA_030066685.1 Kiloniellales bacterium
TTCCGCCAGCCCTTCAGCGGCGTCCTAGAGCAGCCTGCGTTCACTTGAACGCGGATAAGCTGCTCTAGCTGCATGAAGTAGATCAAATTATCCGCGCTCAATTGATTCCAGTTGAGCGCAGTTTGATCTAGCCCTCATACCAAGGAGCGTTGATAATGACTCATTTGATGGCGCGCGGCGGCCCGCCGGGTGCGTTGCGACCCTTGCGTGATGCGATGGCATCGCGCTGCGGGCCGCGCCTGCCCGGCGGGCCGCCGCGCGCCATCAAATGGGTCATTATCAACGCTCCTTGGTATTAGAGCCTGGCCTGCAGCATAGGGACGGCGGTGTAAAACTTGGTTAACACCTAGGGCAAGCCGTAAGGCGCTGATAGATATATGAAATATCGGTCCAGCTCGGCCCGTCCGGGCCCGGTCTAGGCGGCGGCCGGGAAGAGCGCGGTGAGGGTCCCGGTCTCAACCGGCGGCGAGATCAGGTCGCCCTGGGCCGCGGTGCAGCCGGCCTCGCGCAGGAGCGCCAGCTGGGCCTCGGACTCGACCCCCTCGGCCAGGACCTCGAGGCCGAGGCCGCGTCCGAGGTCGATCAGGGCGCGCACGATCGCCGTGTCACCGGCGTCCCGGCCCAGGCCGGCGACGAAGGTGCGGTCGATCTTCAGCTTGGTGACCGGCAGCTGCTTCAGGAGGGTCAGCGAGGAATAGCCGGTGCCGAAGTCGTCCAGCGACAGCTGGACGCCCAGGTCGCGCAGGCTCTGCAGCTGCCGGGCCGCGGCGGCGACATCGCCCAGGATGGCGCTCTCGGTGATCTCCAGCTCCAGGCGCGGGCGCGGCAGGCCGGTCTCGTCGAGGATCCAGGACACCAGATCGACGCTGCTCTGGTCCTCGAGCTGGCGCGGCGAGAGGTTGACCGCGACCCGGACCTCGGCCGCCGGCCAGGCCTTGGCGTCGAAGCAGGCCTGGCGCAGAGTCCAGGCGGTCATGCGGTGCAGGGGCCCGAAGGCCTCGGCCAGGGGCACGAACTCGGCCGGCAGCAGCAGGCCGCGCGCCGGGTGCTGCCAGCGCAGCAGGGCCTCGGCCCCGGTGATGCGGTCGCTCGCCAGGTCGAGCTGCGGGTGGTAGTGCAGGCGCAGCTCGCCGGCCTCCAGGGCGCGCGGCAGGTCCCGGCTGATCTCGGCCCGGACCCGGGCGACCCGGTTCATCTCCTCGGAGGAAAAGCGCAAGTCCTCGCCGGCCGCCTGCGCCGCCTCGCAGGCCGCGCGGGCGGCGGTCATCAGCGCCGCCGGTTCCTCGGTCTCGAAGGGCGCGAGCGCGATGCCGAGGCAGGCGCCGAGCCCGGGCCCGGCCTCGGCGACCGCCTGGCCGAGGCGCATGGCGAGCAGGCCGGCCTCCTCGGGCCGGGCGAACTCCGACATCAGGATCGCGAAGGAGCGGCCGTCGAGCTGCACGACGCTGTCCGGATAGCGGGTGCAGGCGGCGATGCGGCCGGCGATCTCGGCCAGGCCCGGCCCCGAGTCGCCGCCCCGGAGCCGCAGGTGCAGCAGGGCCGTGCCCCGGCCGCAGCGCAGGGCGTGCGAGACCGCCTTGGCCACGCGGTCCAGGAACAGCGGGTCTTGGGCCTGTGCCGACACGTCTTCGGATCCTCCTCGGCCTCCGCGCGGAACGGCGGCGTTCCACCGGCCACTGAAACCGGCTAACAGTAAAGGGACCATGAAGACGCCCGTCCAGACCCCGGCCCCGGCGCAACCTTCGGCCGAGGCCGAGCTGCAGACCGCCCGGGCGGTGGCGCGCGGGGTCTGCCGCCTGCTGGGCGAGCTCGGCCAGGCCAGCCTGACCGAGTTCACCCTGAGGACCGGGCGCCGGGTCGACGTCATCGGCCTGGCCGGCGACGGCTTGATCACCGTAGTCGAGATCAAGAGCAGCCTGGCCGACTTCCGCGCCGACCAGAAGTGGCCGGACTACCTCGAGTTCTGCGACCGCTTCTACTTCGCGGTGCCCGCGGCCTTCCCCCGGGAGGTCCTGCCCGTCGACCAGGGCCTGATGGTCGCCGACGCCTACGGCGCCGAGATCCTCAGGCCCTCCGCCGAGCTCGCGACGCTGGCCGGCGCGCGCCGCCGCTCGGTGATCCTGCGCTTCGCCCAGACCGCCGCCGGCCGCCTCCAGGGCCTGACCGACCCGGGATTCGGCGCCGGCTGAGGGCGGCCCCGGCAGGCGAGCCGGGCCGCGATCTCGGGTTTTCCTTGGCTATGACGCCTGGGTTAGACTCCTTCACCGAATCGGATCAGCCTGGGAAAGACGATGAACGAGATCTTCGCGGACGGCATCAGCGGCATTGTCATCGCAAACAACGTCGTGCGGGTCGAGCTGGCGCGCCTGCGCCCGACCGGCCAGGGCGACCAGCAGAAGCTGGTGGCCCAGACCACGGCGACGCTGATCCTGCCGACCTCGGCCCTGCGCGAGTTCACCACGCAGCTGGCCAACTCCGTCAAGCAGATCGCCGAGCGCGCGGCCCAGGAGGGCGGCGAGGCGGCCGCGGCCACGCCAGAGGGCGGCAAGGGCAAGAAGAAGGGCGGCTGACGCCGTTCCCGGCGCCGCCTATTCCTCGCGCAGGGCCCGGTTGAAGCTCTGCACCAGGGGCTTCATGAGGTACTGCAGGGCGGTGCGCTCGCCGGTCACGATGATCACGTCGGCCTGCATGCCGGGGGTCAGCTCGGCGCCGTCCAGGATCGCCCGGAAGTCCCCGGTCAGGGCGATCCGGGCCAGGTAGTAGCTCTCCCCCGATCGCTCGTCGAGCAGGCTGTCCGCCGAGACCGAGGTCACGATCCCGTCCAGCGGCAGCTGGTTGCGCTGGCTGAAGGCGCTGAACAGGACCCGGGCCGCCAGGCCCTGGCGGACCACGTCGATGTCGATCGGGTTGACCCGGGCCTCGACGATCAGGCTGTCCTCGCTGGGCACGATGTCCATCAGCCGCTCGCGCGGTGCGATCACGCCGCCCGCGGTGTGGACCTGGAGGCCGACCACGGTGCCCGAGATCGGCGCCCGGATCTCGGTCCGCGACAGGACGTCGCTGGCCGCCCGCATGCGCTCGGTCAGGTCGAGCAGCTCGCTCTGGACCTCGCGCAGTTCCTCGACGATCTCGTTGTCGCGCTCGGTCTGGAGCTCGGAGATGCGCAGCTTGGCCTCGCCGATCTGCTGCCGGACCCGGGCCAGGCGGGCCTGGTTCTGGTGCCGGCTGCCCTGGATCTCGGCGGCCTGGCGCTCCAGCTCGAGCAGCCGCGGCCGCCGGGCCAGGCCCTTCTTGACCAGCTTCTGCAGGTCCCGGACCTCCTCGGCGATCAGCCGGATCTGCCGGTCCTCGGCGGCGATCTGGCCCTGCAGC
The DNA here is from genome assembly GCA_030066685.1 of Kiloniellales bacterium. Lineage (NCBI taxonomy): Bacteria > Pseudomonadati > Pseudomonadota > Alphaproteobacteria > Rhodospirillales > Kiloniellales bacterium. The sequence continues at coordinate 3,373 of JASJBF010000047.1, forward strand.
CCGCCGATCTCCTCGTCGAACTGGGCGATGCGCTGCTCCAGGATGGCGACCTGGCCGCGCAGGGATTCGCGCCGCGCCTCGAAGATGCTGTACTGGGAGGCCATGACCTCCTTGGCCTTGGCGTCGTCGGTCTCGGCGGTCAGCCAGTCGGGAAAGGCGATCTGGTCCCGGCCCAGGCGCTCGGCCTCGAGGCGGGCCTGCAGGCTGGCCGCGGTGATCAGGCGGCCGCGCAGCAGCTCGCTGGTGGCCATGGCCTGGACCTCCTGGAGCTTGATCAGGATCTGCCCGGCCTGGACCTCGTCGCCCTCGCGGACCTTGATCTCGCTGACGATGCCGCCCTCCAGGTGCTGGACGGTCTTGCGGCTGCTGTCGACCGAGACCACGCCGGGGGCGACGGCCGCGCTCTGCAGGGGCGCCAGGGCGGCCCAGGCCCCGAAGATGCCGAAGAACAGGAAGATCACCGCCAGCCCCAGGGTCACGGGGCCGCGGATGTTCGGGCCCTCGCCGGCCGGCTGGGGGCCCGCGGCCATCGCCGCCCCGCCCTGCGCCTCGGCCGGCGCTTCGGCCGATGTCGGCTTCGGCGCAGCGGCCGGCGCCAGGCCCGGGATCGGCTGGCGTTTGGTCGCGGGCGGCGGGCTCGGCGCGTTGGGGTCAGTCGGCACCCTGGCCTCCCTCGGCGGCGGCCACCATGGGCGCCGCGCCGCCGCGCTGCGGCCCGGTGACCCGGGCCAGGACCTCCTCGCGCGGCCCGAACATCTGCATCTTGCCGTTGCGCATCACCAGGATCTTGTCGACGTGGCGCAGGACGTTGGGCCGATGGGCGATGACCACGATGGTCGTGCCCCGCGCCTTCATGGCGTCGACCGCGGTCAGCAGCGCCGTCTCGCCGTCGCTGTCCAGGTTGGCGCTGGGCTCGTCCAGGACCAGCAGGCTCGGGAAGCCGTAGAGCGCCCGGGCCAGGGCGATGCGCTGGCGCTGCCCGCCGGACAGCGCGGTGCCGGCGTCGCCGATCTCGGTGTCGTAGCCCTTGGGCAGGTGCAGGATCATGTCGTGGACCCCGGCCAGGCGCGCCGCCTCGATGATCGCGTTGGGATCGCCCTTGCTCATCCGGGCGATGTTCTCGCGCACCGTGCCGTTGAAAAGCTCGACGTCCTGGGGCAGGTAGCCGACGTAGCGGCCCATGTCCTCGGAGCCCCACTGCGCGACGTCCATGCCGTCGAGGCGAACGTGGCCGATCTTGGGCTGGAGGTTGCCGATCATCAGCCGGCCCAGGGTCGTCTTGCCGGCCGCGGTCGGGCCGATCAGGCCCAGGCCCTCGCCCGGCTCCAGCTGGAAGCGGACCGCGCGCACCGCCGGGTCCGGCGCGCCGGGATGGACGTAGCTGACGTTGTCGACCACCACCCGGCCGGCCGGTCGCGGCAGGGCCATGGTGGCGCCGCCCACGGGGTTCTCCTCGAGGAAGGTCTCGAGCCGGGCGCGGGCGCTCTGGGCCGCGATCAGGGCGCGCCAGGAGCCGATCGCCTGCTCCACCGGCGACAGCGCGCGGCTCATCAGGATCGCGCCGGCGATCATGGCGCCCGGGGTCAGCTCGCCGCCGATCACCAGCCAGGCGCCGCTGGCGAAGATCCCGATCTGCAGGACCAGGCGCAGGAACTTGGAGGCCGCGGTGACCGCGCTGCCGCGGGTCCCGGCCTCGCCCTGGAGGATCAGGGTCAGGACGTTGTGGCGGCCCCAGCGCTGGACCAGGTTGGGCATCATGCCCATGGCCTCGATCGCGTCGGCGTTGCGGATCGCCGCCTCGGCCTCGCGCAAGGCGGCGATCTGGGCGCTGGCCGAGAGCTTCAGGGGCCCGCGGGTGGTGAACTCGTTGAGCAGGGCCAGCCCGAAGAGCAGGACCGCCCCGGCCAGGGCGATGAAGCCCAGGATCGGGTGCAGGATGAAGGTCACGATCAGGAAGATCGGGGTCCAGGGCGCGTCCATGATCGGGAAGACGCTGGGCCCGCCGATGAAGCCGCGGATCGTCGCGACGTCGCGCAGCCCCTGGACGGAGCCGCCCTCCGGCGCCCGCAGGGCCGCCAGGATGCTGGCCTTGAGGACCTCCATGGAGACCCGCCGGTCGATCCAGTTGCCGACCCGCAGCAGCACGATGCCCCGGAGCGAATCCAGGAGCGCCAGGACCAGCAGGGCGATCCCGGCGACCAGGGTCAGGACCATCAGGGTCTCGCCGCTGCGGCTGGACAGCACCCGGTCGAAGATCTGCAGCATGTAGAGCGGCGCGGTCAGCATCAGCAGGTTGATGCAGAAGCTGAACAGGCCGACCGCGTAAAAGCCCTTGCGGCAGGCCTCGATGGCTTCGCTGAGCGCGTCCTGGTTTGCTGTCTTCATCGGCTCGCCGTGCTGCCTGCTCTCGCCCGGTGGCGGGGCCCTAGCCGGCCGAGGAAGCCGGGCGGCGCGGGCGGTCCGGGCCAGAACGGCGCCACGGACCGCCCCTGCGGGCGGGAAAACCGATGAACCGCCCTAGAAGAGGAAGTCGTCGGCGTCCAGGTCCGAGCCGTTGACCCCCCTCAGGGTAATGCTTTGCCCGTTACCAAGAAGTATATCCGCGTCGCCGGCGTTATCCTGGATGACGAGGTCGGCGAAGCTCTGGACCCCGGCGACGCCGCTGAGGTCGATCCGGTCGCCGGTCTGGGTCGTGCTGTCGTAGAGCTCGAAGTCCTCCAGGGTGTCGGCGCCGTCGTCGCTGTCGAAGACGTAGACGTCGTTGCCGCCGCCGCCGACCATGCGGTCGTTGCCGGCCCCGCCGGTCAGGGTGTCGTTGCCGGCACCGCCGAGCATGTTGTCGTCTCCGGCGCTGCCGGTCAGGACGTCGTCGCCGGAGGTGCCGGCGTGGCTGACGTCGCCGGTGAAGTTGCCGCCGTAGATGACGTAGGACTCGCCGGTGAAGAGCTTGTCGCCGCTTCCGGCGTTGCGGCCGCCGACCGCGATGTCGTCGAAACCGTCGCCGTTGACGTCGCCGATGCCGTTGACCGCGGTGCCGATCCGGTCGCTGCTGGTCGAACCCTCGATGACGAAGCCCAGCTGTCCGCCCTCGTTGGCGCCGCCGGCCCCCGTGTCACCCAGGTCGGCCAGATCGAAGGACGAGAAGCTGCGCCCGGCCTGGCCGTAGACGAGATAGGCCTCGCCCGAGAAGCTGCCGTTGGGATCGGCGGCCTGGGCGCCGATGATGATGTCGTCCAGGCCGTCGCCGTTGACGTCGCCGGCACGGCCCACCGAGTAGCCGGCCTCGTCCCAGGCCGCGATGCCGTTGATCGCGAAGCCGTTGTTGCCGTCCAGGGCCTGCAGGTCGAGCGAGGGCGCGAAGCCGCCGGACCCGCCGTAGACCAGAAACGCCTGGCCGGCGTTCTCGTTGCCGCCGGTGTCCGCCAGGTTGGCGCCGATCAGCAGATCGTCGTAGCCGTCGCCGTCGACGTCGCCGACCACCGCGACTGAGATCCCGGCCTGGTCGCCGGCGATGCCGTTGAGCGCGAAGCCGTTGCTGCCGTCCAGGGTGCTGACGTCGAGGACCTGGGCGGCCTGGCCGGCACTGCCGGCGTAGGCGGCCGAGCCGAAGACGACGAAGGCCTGGCCGGCGGTGGACTGATTGTTCGGGTCGGCGCTCTTGGCGCCGACGATCACGTCGGCGTAGCCGTCGCCATTGACGTCGCCGGCCCCGGCCACCGAGTAGCCGAATTCGGAGCCGGCCTCGAAGCCGACCAGCTTGAGGCCCTGGTTGGCCTCCAGGTTGGCGAGCTGGAGCTGTCCGCTCCAGGCGGCCGAGGAATCGAAGATCACGTAGGCACTGCCGGTGTCTGTGGTGCCGTCGCCCGGGGCGCCGATGATGAAGTCGGCCAGGCCGTCGCCGTCGAAGTCTCCGGCGTGGGCCACCGAGGTGCCAAGGCGGTCGCTGTTGCTCTCGCCGATGATTTCGAAGCCTTCGGTGTCCGTGCCGCCGCTTTGGTTGGCGTCGTTCAGGAACTCGAGCGGCACGTTCGGCGTGAAGCTCTGGCCGAGCTGGGGCGAGGAGAGGTTGGCGCCGCCCTGGACCACGAAGACCCGTCCGGCACCGCTGCCCGGCTCGCCGATGATCAGGTCGGCGAAGCCGTCGCCGTCGATGTCGCCGCCGCCGGAGACCGAGGTCCCGGCCCTGCCGCCGATCTGAGCGCCGAAGAGCTGGATGGCGTTGCCGTCCGAGGGCTCGGTCCGGACGTCGAAGCTGGTCGGGAAGCCGCCCGCCTGGCCGAAGACCAGGTAGGTGACGCCGCCGGAGTCCGGGAAGTTCGGCTGGAAGGTCGAGAGCTCGGCGTCGGGGTCGCTGACCAGGAAGTCGTCGATGCCGTCGCCGTTGACGTCGCCCGCCGCGCTGATCGCGCTGCCCATGTCGGCCCCGCCCGGCCAGGTGGGCGTGACCGTGCTGTCGAACTGGTCGTCGGCCGGGATGACGAAGCCGTTGCTGCCGTCCAGGTTGGCGACGTTGAAGACCGTCGGGCCGGAGGGCGGCGGCGCGACCGGATTGACGGTCACCGACACGGTCGCCGTGTGGACGCCGCCGTTGCCGTCCGAGACGTCGTAGGTGAAGCTGTCGCTGCCGCTGAAGCCGGCATTCGGCGTGTAGGTCACGGTGCCGTCGGCATTGATCGCGACGTTGCCGTTGGCGGCCGTGCCGACGGCGGCGACGCTCAGGGCGTGGCCCTCGGCGTCAAGGTCGTTGCTCAGCACGTTGATGGTCACCGCCGTGTCCTGGTCGGTGACGCTGGCATCATCGGCCGCGACCGGCGCGTCATTGACCCCGTCCAGGGTGACGTTGACGGTCGCGGTCGCGGCGACGCCTTCGCTGTCGACCACCGTGTAGGTGAAGCTGTCGCTGTCGGTCTGGTTCGCGCCGAGGCTCTCGAACTGGCCGTTGGGCTGGTAGCTGAAGGTGCCGTCGGCGTTGAGGGTCACCTGGGCGCCCGAGTTCAGGGTCACCGTCTCGCCGGCGCTGACCGCGACCCCGTTGACCTCGGTGACGGTCAGGTTGTTGCCGTCTTCGGCGTCGGAGTCGTTGCCGAGCACGGCGATATTGACGGCGCTGTCCTCGTCGGTCGTCGCCGAATCCGCTGCCGCGTTGGGTGCGTCGTTGACGCCGTTGACCGTGACCGTGACCGTGGCCGTCGAGCTGCGGCCATGGTTGTCGGACATGGTGTAGCTGAAGGTCTCGGTCACGCTCTCGCCCTGGCCGAGGCTTTCGAACTGCCCGTTGGGGTCGTAGACCACCTGGCCGTTGACGATCGAGACGTTGCCCTGGACCCCGGTGGCGTCGACGCTGTCGACGCTCAAGGTGTCGTTGGCGTCGACGTCAGTGTCGTTGGCCAAGACCGAGATCGCGATCGTTCCGTCTTCGCTAACCGCGACCGCGTCGGCCGCAGCCACGGGATCGTCGTTTTCGCCGGCGACGGTGATGGTCCCGGTCGCGGTCGCCGTGCCGCCGCGCCCGTCGGAGACCTCGTAGGTGAAGGTCTCGGTCGCGGTGTCCCCCTCGCTGAGGTACTCGTAGGCGCCGTTGGTGACGAAGGAAAGATCGCCGTTGGCCGCCAGCGTCAGAAGGGCGCCGGAGTTCAGGGTGATCTGCTGGCCGACGTTGTTGCTGTTGTTGTTGACCGAGACCACCGTCAGCGTATCGCCGTCGGGATCCGTGTCGTTGGCGAGGACGTTGCCGAGCAGGGTGTTGCTCTCGGTGGCGCCGAAGGAATCGTCCTGGCTGACCGGCATTTCGTTGACGTCGTTGACCGTGACGCTGACGGTCGCGCTGCTGCTGCCCCCGTTGGAGTCGGTGATCGTGTAGTCGATCGTGTCGTTGCCGACGAAGCCGGCATTCGGCGTGTAGGTCAGGGTCCCGTCGCCGTTGACCTGGACGCTGCCGTTGGCGGCGCTGGCCGAGGTGACGCCGAAACTGTCGTTGGCGTCGACGTCGCTGTCGTTGGCAAGGACGTCGATGACGACCGCGCTGTTTTCATCGGTCATGGCGGTGTCGGCCACCGCGTTCGGGTCGTCGTTGACGCCGGTGATGGTCACGGCGACGGTGACGGTCGTGCTGCCGCCGTTGTCGTCGGCGACGGTATAGCTGAAGCTGTCGCTGGCGGTCTGGCCGACGCCCAAGGTCTCGAACTGGCCGTTGGGGTCGTAGACGATCTGGCCGCCAACGATCGAGACGCTGCCGACCGTGCCGCTGTCGTCGACCCCAGCCAGGCTCACAACGTCGCCGCTGTCGACGTCGCTGGCGTTGCCCAGGACGTCGAGGCTGACCGTAGCGTCCTCGGCGACGGTCGCCTGATCGAGGGCCGCGACCGGATCGTCGTTGACGCCGTTGACCGTGATCGTCGCGGTCGCCGTGGCGCTGCCGCCGTGGCCGTCCGAGACGGTATAGGTGAAGGTCTCGGTGAAGGTCTGGCCAGCGCCCAGGGTCTCGAACTGCCCGTTGGTCGCGTAGCCGAAGGTGCCGTCTGCGCCGATCGTCAGGAGCGCGCCGGAGCCCAGCGTGACCTCCTGCCCGTCGGTCACCGCGCTGCCGTTGATCTCGGTCACGCTGAGGCTGTGGCCGTCGGGGTCGTGGTCGTTGACCATCAGGTCGCCGGACATGGTGTTGCCTTCCTGGGCAACGAAGCTGTCGTCCTCGGCGACCGGCGGCGTATTCTCGCCTGGCTCTTCCTCCTCGATGACGACCTCGACCCGCTCGAAGTTGCGGACCTTGAGGTCCATGGTCTCGAACTCGAAGCTTCGGCCCCACTTGCTCCAGGGCCGGGAGTTGTCGTCGAGGAAGTCTTCGTAGCGCGCCAGATCGGCCTGGAAGGCCTCCGACTCGTACTGCTCCCGGGAGACCACCAGGCGCAGGGTGTCGGTGCCGCGGCCGCCGTCGTAGTAGTCCCTGGAGCCTTGGTTCTCCGAGGCCCGGTGGATGACGACGTCGTCGTCGCGGCCGGCGTAGACTTTGTCGCTTCCGGCGCCGGCGTCGATGATGTCGTTGCCGTCGTCGCCTTCGATGGTCTCCCGGCCGGCGGACCCGGTGACCCTGTCGTCGCCGTCCTCGGCGTCGATCTTGCGGACGCGGTGAAGCTCGGTCTCGCTGAAGTCGAGCACGTTGTCGCCATTGGTGCCGTCGACGTCGCGCCAGCGGCCGTCGATGCGCTCGATCGAGTTGTCCGGGCCGAAGTTCTCCAGCTTCATGTTGCGCCAACCGACGTTGACCAGGCTGTCGTAGCCCTCGCCGCCGTGGACCTCGTCCCGCCAGTCCTCGCGCGCGTTGTGCAGGATGGTGTCGTCGCCGGCGCCGCCGTGGATCACGTCGACGTCGCGGCCGCCGCGCAGCTCGTCGTCGCCCGCGCCGCCGTCGATATAGTCGCGGCCCCGGCCGCCGTCGATCTTGTCGTCGCCGCCATGGCCGTAAAGCCGGTCGTGGCCGTCGTCGCCCTGGATCGTCTCGCCGCTATCTGAGCCGTGGACTAGGTCGTCGCCGCCGTTGGCGTCGATCAGGCGGAAGTTGACCAGCGTGGTGCCGCGGAAGTCGAGGACGTTGTCCCGGTTGTTGCCGTCGATGTCGCGCCAGCGCGCATCGACGATCTCGATGGACTGTGCCCGGCCGTCGAAGTTCTCGAAGGTCAGGTTGCTGCAGTGGATGTTGACGATCTTGTCGACGCCGTCGCCGCCGTAGGCCAGGTCCTTGGCGTCATACCGGCCGCGGAAGTAGAAGACGTCGTTGCCGGCGCCGCCGTCCATGAAGTCGTCGTCGCGGCCGCCCATCAGATGGTCGTTCCCCTTGCCGCCAAGCAGGGTATCCCGGCCACGATCGCCGAGCAGCCAGTCGTGGCCGTCGCCGCCCTCGACATGATCGTCGCCACGGTGCGCGAAGATCAGGTCGCTGCCCGTCGTGCCCTTGAGAATGTCCCTGCCCCTGCTGCCGAAGAATACGGCCATTACTTCCTCCCGCCCAAATGCCGCCAGGCAAAACCTCGTCGAGATCCGCCAAAACCTCAGGCCCTGACCTATCGTCAGGTGTTAAGAATTTAGCCGTGACTTTCTTACTGGGAGATGAATGCGAGGGCTTATTATTGTCACATTTCTCAATGTTTATTTTCAAACGTGAGCTATCCGCAAGTAATTCTGGGGCTTCTTCAGTGTATTACAAGAGTCATAGGCCCATTTAGGATAGTATTCTTAGAAATTTGCGGCTGCTGCGCGGATGCCGGTCGCGACCCGGACCTCGCCCTGCGCTGCCCGGGCCCGGCGCGGTCAGGCCCTGAGGAACTTCTGAGCCTCGCCATCGAGAACGAGGCAGGTCAGATCGCCGCCGTAGCAGGCGCCGGTGTCGATGCCGATCCGGTTCGGCTGGCGGTCCGGCGCCGTCGTCGGGGTGTGGCCGTGGACCACGACCCAGCCGTGGTCTTCAGTTGAGAACAGGAAGGGATCGCGGATCCAGATCAGGTCTTCGGGGTCCTGCTCGGCAAGCGGGACCCCGGGGCGCAGCCCAGCGTGGACGAAGAGGTAGTCTCCCTCGCTATGCCAGAGCTTCAGCGATTCGAGGAAGGCGCGATGCCGCGGCGGCAGGGCGCGTCCCAGGGCGGCGCTCAGCTCGGGCTGCGGGACCGCCGGATCCAGCAGGTAGCTGCGGCAGGTCGCCTCACCCCCGTTCATCAGCCAAAGGCGGCCGGCCGAAGGCTTGGCCAGGTAATTCAGCATCATCGCGTCGTGGTTGCCGCGCAGGTGCACGCAAGTGAAGCCCGCGAGCGGGGTCCCGCTCAGGATCTCGAGCACCTCCCGCGAGCCGGCGCCGCGGTCGACGTAGTCGCCGAGGGTGATCAGGACGTGCTCCCGGCCCCGGGCCGCGGCGGCGTCCTCGCGGATCTGCCCAAGCAGGGCCTCCAGCTGGCCCCGGCAGCCGTGGATATCCCCGATGGCATAAATGCGCTTGCCCGCCGGCGCCCGCGGCCTGCTCGAGGTCATCCGGTCCCTTTCTCTGAGATTCGGCCCCGAAACCGGGCTTTGTCGGGCTTGCCATGGCTTCCGAACCGTTAAACCTTTGGCAAAGGCCGAGTCCTATTCTGCCTCCCTCGACTTCGGACTCAGGGTGAGAGATGCGCTCTCTCCAGGCAAGCGGCAATGCGCGGGCCGAACCGCAGCCGGCTTCGCAGGAGGCCGTCCTCAGGGACTATGCCGAAAGGCTCAGGAAGTTCCGCGAAGGGCGCCAGGCGGTCCATCTGCAGATTGGCCGACTGCGCCCGGAGAACCGGCGCGCGCACCATCTCAGGATTGCGCAGCAGGCCTTCGAGCCCCTGATCCAGGGCTACGAGGGCGCGCTCTTCAGGCTGTTCAACGAGGACCTCGTGGTCACCCTCAACGGCGCGCCGAAAAGCCGCCTCGACGAGGTGGTCGACCGCCTCTGCGGACTCTTCGCCGAGGATCCGCTGCTCGCCGCCGGCGCCCAGGCCTCCGCCTTCGCCACCCACTTCGACCTCGAGCAGGACCTTGAACTCCTCATCTCCCTTGCGGACCGGATGGAGCGCGCCCGCCAGGATCGAGAGGCCGAGAGCGCCGCCCGCGCGCAAGCGCAGGGCATCGCAGCGGAGCGGTCGACACGGGGAAGCCCGCTCGACCCGGAGGGCCTTCGCCAGATGGTCGAGGCCATCGTCCAGGCCGATCTTTCGAACTTCGCGCGCCGCCAGCTGATCTGCGTCGTGATCCCGGGGGCGCCGCCGCAGCCGGTGTTCCGCGAGCTCTACATCTCGACCGCCGCCCTGGGGCAGACCCTCTTGCCGAACCGCGAGATCCTGGGCAACCGCTGGCTGTTCCAGTACCTGACCCAGGTCCTCGACCAGCGGGTCATCGCCATGCTGGCCAAGAGCAACGACATCCTTCGCGAGGGCCACATCGCGATCAACCTCAACGTCGAAACCGCGACCTCGGCAGCCTTCCTCAAGCTGGACGACGCGCTGAACAAGGACGACAGGCGCAAGATCATCTTTGAGTTTCAGGTCATCGACGTCTTCGCCGACCTGGCACGCTTCGCCTTCGCCCGCGACTTCCTGCGCGGCAAGGGCTACAGGGTCTGCCTGGACGGTTGCTCCCACCTGACCCTGCACCACATCGATCGACAGAAGCTGGGGGTCGACTTCGTCAAGCTGGGCTGGAGCGGCGCCCTGGCCGACCACATGGCGGGCGCACAGGGCGCCGCCTTCGTGGCGGCCGTGACCCGCATGGGTGCGCAACGGGTCATCCTCAACCGCTGCGACGCCCCGGAAGCGCTGACGGTCGGCCAAAGCCTGGGAATCGACCTCTTCCAGGGCTATCACCTGGACAACCTGCTGGAGGGCTCGGAGCTGCGCCACAAGCCGGTCACGCTGCTCCCGGAGGACGCGCCGCTTGCGGCGGCGCCCGGCGGCTCCTGAGCCGCGTCAGGCGTCCGGGCCGCTGACCCCCGCCTCGGCGAAGGTCGCCATGCCGGCGTGGCAGGCCACGGCCGCCTTGAGGACCTGGATCGCGAGCGCGGCGCCGGAGGCTTCCCCCAGGCGCAGACCTAAGTCGAGAAGCGGCGGCTTGTCGATCGCCTTCAGGAGCCGCCCGTGCCCGTCCTCGGTGGAGCGGTGCGAGACGACGCAGTGGTCCAGGGCGCGCGGATCCATGGCGAAGAGCACGGCCGCCGCGGCACAGCAGGTGAAGCCGTCAAGCAGCACCGGGGTCCGGGCCATGCGGGCCGCCAGCACCGCGCCGACGATCGCCGCCAGCTCCAGCCCGCCCAGACAGCGCAGGACCTGGAAGGGGTCGCTTCGGCCGGCGGCTCCGGTCATCGCCGCGCGGTTCGTCGCGACGCCCTGATCGATCGCCGAGCGCTTGCGCTCGAGGCCGGCATCGTCGACCCCGGTGCCGCGGCCGATCCAGTCTTCCGCCGCGCCGCCGAAGAGTCCGAGGCAGACCGCGGCGCCGCTGGTCGTGTTGGCGATTCCCATCTCGCCCAGGGCCAAGACGTCGAAGCCGGTCTCGACCGCCATCATGCCGTAGGCGATGGCCCGCGCGCAGTCCTCCTCCGACATCGCCGGACCCTCGGTGAAATCCGCGGTCGGCTGCTCCAGAGCCAGCTCGTAGACCCTGAGGTCGGCCTCGGCCAGGGCCGCCAGCTGGTTCACCGCCGCGCCGCCGGCGATGAAGTTCTGGACCATCTGCGCCGTCACCTCGGCCGGATAGGCGGAGACGCCGCGGCGGGCGACACCGTGGTTGCCGGCGAAGACCGCGATTCGGGGATGCTCCATGCGCGGCGGGTGGCGGCCCTGCCATTGTGCCAGCCAGAGACTGAGCGCCTCGAGACGGCCCAGCGAGCCCGGTGGCTTGGTCAGCTGGGCCTCGCGGGTCGCGGTCGCGGTTGCCGCCGCGAGATCCGGCCCGGGGAGCTCGGCCATCAGGCCGCGGATCTCTGCGAAGGTCGCGGCGGGCGGGCGGTCGTTCATGGCAGGAGATGCCTTTCTTTCGAGCTTGCCAAAGCGGTGGCGCGGGCTTCGCCTCGGCGGGGTGTCAGGGGCGAAGTATCAGGCTTCCAGAGCAGGCCGCAACCGTCCTATAAGGGTCGCGACCGAAATGACCGCGCCCGATTCGGCCCCGACCCGCCACCGCCACATGCCAGGACGCTCCGACCTCGCCGCCCTCCGTAAGGATTTCTTTACGGCCTTGGGCTTCCTGACCCGCCTGCCCCTGCCGCGCGGCGTAACCCTGGCGACCGGAGACCTGCGCCGGGCCCAGCGCCTGTTTCCGCTGGCCGGGCTGGTCGTCGGCCTGATCGGCGCCCTGACCTTCTGGCTGGCCAGCCGCCTCGGTCTTGGCCCCTGGCCGGCCGGCGCCCTGGCGGTCGCCGCTACCGCCTTGGCGACCGGAGCGCTCCACGAGGACGGCCTCAGCGACACCGCCGACGGCTTAGGCGGCGGCGGGGAGGCCGCGCGCAAGCTGGAGATCATGCGCGACAGCCGCCTCGGGTCCTACGGCGGCCTGGCGCTGATCCTCTCGGTGCTGCTCCGGGTCGCCGCCCTGGCCGCGCTGGCCGATCCCGAGCCGGCCGGCGCCGCCCTGATCGCCGCCCACGTCGCCTCGCGCGGCGCCCTGCCCGCGGTCATGGCGGCCGTGCCGGCGGCGCGACCGGACGGGCTGGCAGCCTCGGTCGGCGCCGCCGGCCGCCCCGACCTCTGGTTCTGCCTCGCCCTGACCGGGGTCCTGGTGGTCCTGGCGCTCGGCCCGCGGGGCGGCTTCTTCGTGCTCGCCCTGGTCGTCCTGGCCGCGGCCGCGGTCGCCCGGCTGGCCCGACGCCAGATCGGGGGCGTCACCGGGGACGTGCTTGGGGCGGTCCAGCAGGTCGCAGAGGCCACGGCCCTGCTCACCGTGGCGGCCCTGGCATGAGCCGGGTCACCTCCTGGTGGTGGATCCGCCATGCGCCGGTGACCAGCGCCGGCGGACGGATCTACGGCCAGCGCGACCTCGACGCGGACTGCGGCGACCCGGCGGTCTTCGACTGGCTGGCAGAAACCCTACCGGCGGAGCCCCTGTGGGTGACCAGCCAGCTGCGCCGGACCCGGCAGACCGCCGAAGCGATCTGGGCCGCCGGCGGCCGGGCGGCGGCGGAACCGCTGGTCGAGCCGGATCTGGCGGAGCAGCACTTCGGCGACTGGCAGGGCCTGACCCACGAGGAGCTGGGCCGGCGGCGCGACGGACGCTGGCACCGTTTCTGGCTGGCGCCGGCCTCCGAGGTCCCGCCGGGCGGAGAATCCTTCGAGCAGCTGGTGGGCCGCGTCTCCGGCGCCCTGGACCGCCTGCACGGCCGCCACGGCGGCCGGGACATTGTCGCGGTCGCCCATGGCGGCACCATCCGGGCCGCCTTGGCCATCGCCCTGGGGATCGATCCGGAGCGAGCGCTCGCTTTCTCGGTGGCCAACTGCTCGCTGACCCGGCTGGATCACATCTTGGGCAAAGAGGGGGCAGCTTGGCGTGTTGTTTGTGTCAACCGCCTTCCCGGCGGCGCCAATTGAGCTTTGCCCGAATCGGCTGTGGTAAACTAAAGGTTAAGGGTGAGGGTTTGGCGGCGGTCGAGTTTCGAGGAGTGGGAGTAGCATTGATGTTCACGACCTTCAATCGACGCAGGTCCCTGCTGGCCGTTGCCGGTTTCGTTCTCAGCGTGGCGTTCCTCTTGGCGCTGGTCGTCGCGCCGCCGGCCAAGGCGATCACCGAGCAGGAGGATTTGGTCAACGAAGCCGAGCTCACGCTGAAGAAGCTGCTGGGCGACGAAAACCTGGCCGACATGCCCGATTTCCTGAACCGCGCCCGGGCTGTCTATATCGTCCCGGCCCTTTTCAAGGGTGGCTTCGTGCTCGGTGCCGAAGGCGGTAAGGGCGTTCTGCTCGCCAAGGGCCCCGACGGCTCTTGGAGCAGCCCGGCCTTCTACACCATGGCCGGTGGCAGCATCGGCATTCAAATCGGTGGACAGGTCTCCGAGATGGTGCTGACGATCATGAACGACGAGGCCCTGCAGGCGATCCTGGACGACAACTTCAAGATGGGCGGCGACCTCAGCATCGCCTTCGGGCCGCTGGGCGCGGGCATCGAGGCCGGCACCACCACCAACTTCGACGCCGACGTCTACGCCTTCTCCCATGCCGTTGGCCTCTTCGGCGGCGGCTCGCTGGAAGGCTCGGCCATCTTCATGAACGAGGACGACAACCAGACCTATTACGGCAATGTCGCGCCGCCGGAGGCGATCCTGCTGGAGCGCCGCTTCAACAATCCGCAATCGGAGCCCTTGCGCAAGCTGCTTCCCTAGAGAACGATGATATGAGGTCGGATCGACCTTGTATCTGAATCGTGCTCTCAACCGTTAGAGGAAGGCGGTATCGGCACAAGACGACGCGGCCTGAGCCATTGATGCTGTTTTGCTTCAGCGAGCCTTAGGCCCGCGCCAGTCACCGACAGAGTCGGGAGCGATCCGGTTTCCGGCGCCGTTTTCGGTGTGGCCCCAAGGACTGTCCTGTCCGCTCCCTCCAACGGAAGGGAGTGGGCTGTTTGCAAAGACTCATCGCCCAAGCGCTCTGGAGTCTTTCCCTCTCGCCGCCTATATCTCTGCGAAACAGCATCGCAGGAGGTCACGTGCACAAGCGTGCGATCATCGTTTTCCTGGTCGGGCTTCTGGTGCTTCTGGGCGGGGCCGCTGTCTATCTCCTGACCGAGCCCGCGACCAGCGTCACGCGCCTGCCTTCCCAGGCCGGCAGCGGCACGCCTCAGATCGGCGGCGACTTCGAGTTGCTCGACCAGAGCGGCGCGACCCGGACCCAGGCCGACTTCGCCGGCCGCCACATGCTCGTCTACTTCGGCTACACCTACTGCCCGGACGTCTGTCCGACCTCCCTCTCGATCATGTCGCAAGCCCTGGACCTCCTCGAAGCGGAGACCGGCAGCCTCGAGGACCGCGTGGTCCCGCTCTTCGTGACCGTCGATCCGGCGCGCGACGATGTCGCGGCCCTGGCCGCCTACGCCGAGCACTTCCACCCGCGCCTGGTCGCGCTGACCGGCAGCGACGCGCAGATCGCGGCGGCCGCCAAGGCCTACCGCGTCTACTACCGCAAGGCCGAGGACCCCAGCGTCAGCGAATACCTGATGGACCACTCCTCCTTCATCTACCTGATGGGCCCCGACGGCGGCTACGTCAGCCACTTCGCCCACAACGCCAGCCCGCAGGAGATCGCCGAGGGCCTGAAGGGCTTCCTCAGGCTCTGAGCCGAGAGCGGGATTCAGATATGAGGTTGGTTCAGCCTCGCATCATCGCGCTCCAGGCCGGACTCCCGTTTCCGCGCGGGAGCCGGTCGACCGGTTCCGGTCAGAACCGCACGTCCATCTTGCGGCTCGTGGCCAGGAAGCCGTCGAGCTCGATCCGCCGCTCCTGCGCGGCGAGCGCGCCGATCAGGTCGACCGGATAGGCGCGGTCCTAGTCATCGAGCGCGACCTCCTGGCTGAAGAGATCGGACTTGCTGGACAGAGCGTTGCCGAGAGCCGGCCTGAGGGCGAGCGCAGAGGTCTCCACACTCGCCGAGCTGCCGTCGGCGACCGAGACGCAGGAAACCCGGACTGGACAAAGCACGGAAAAGGTCGCAGAACCGAAAACTGCAACAGAAGCGCGGTACAGCTGCGCCGTCATTCAGAGCGGGAGGAGCACAATGACAGTTCTGCGCAAGCTCGCGGCCACGGCGGCCGTGGCGGGGTCATTCGGCCTGGTCTCGAACGCCTGGGCCGCGACCGAGATCCAGTGGTGGCACGCCTTCACCGGACGGCTGGGCGAGGTCCTGGCCGGACAGGTCGAGGCCTTCAACGCCTCCCAGTCCGACTACAAGGTCGTCGGGGTCTACAAGGGCAACTATTCCGAGACCCTGAACGCCGGCGTCGCCGCCTTCCGGGCCGGCGAGCAGCCCCACATCCTCCAGGTCTTCGAGGTCGGCACGGCGACAATGATGTCGGCCAAGGGCGCGGTCAAGCCGGTCCACGAGCTGATGAAGGAGACCGGGGAGCCCTTCGATCCCGGCGCCTACCTGGCCGCGGTCACCGGCTACTACACGACGTCGGACGGCGAGATGCTCTCGCTGCCCTACAACTCCTCGACCCCGGTGCTCTACTACAACAAGGACGCCTTCCAGAAGGCCGGCCTCGACCCCGAGGCGCCGCCCAAGACCTGGCCCGAGGTCGAAACCGCGGTCAAGGCGCTGAAAGCCTCCGGCTCAGCCTGCCCCTTCACCACGGCCTGGCAGTCTTGGGTGCACCTGGAGAACATGGGTGCCTGGCACAACGTGCCCTTCGCGACCAAGGCCAACGGCTTCGACGGCCTGGACACGGAGCTCGCCTTCAACGGCGCCGCGCAGGTCGCCCATATCGACGCCATGGGCAAGTGGGCCAAGGAGGGCCTCTTCGTCTACTCCGGCCGGCGCAACGAGGGCGGCGCGCGCTTCCGCGGCGGCGAATGCGCCATCTTCACGGAATCCTCGGCCGGCTACGCCGGCATCAAGGCCGAGGCCAAGTTCCCCTTCGGCGTCGGCAACCTGCCCTACTGGCCCGCGGTCACCGACAAGCCGCAGAACACCATCATCGGCGGCGCCTCGCTCTGGGTCATGGCCGGCCACAGCGAGGCGGAATACAAGGGCGTGGCCAAGTTCTTCAGCTTCCTGTCCTCGCCGGAGGCCCAGGCCTCCTGGCACCAGACCACCGGCTACCTGCCGATCACCACGGCCGCCTACGACCTGACCAAGGAGCAGGGCTTCTACGACAAGAACCCCGGCACCGACATCGCGATCAAGCAGATGACCGGTGCCGCGCCGACCGCCAGCTCCAAGGGCCTGCGGCTCGGCAGCTTCGACCAGATCCGCGGCATCATCGACGAGGAGCTGGAAGCGGTCTGGACCGGCAAGAAGTCGGCGCAGGAGGCCTTGGACAGCGCAGTGGAGCGGGGCAACCCGCTGCTGCGCCGCTTCGAGCGCGCCAACCGCTAGGCCGCAGGAAAGACTCGGCGGGGCCCGTCGCTGCCGGCCGGGCCCGCCGAAGACTTCGAGTTCCGTCAGGGCCATGGAGAAGCGCGTCGTCTTCGGCCACAGGGTGCTGCCCTATCTGCTGGTTCTGCCGCAGATGGCCATTACCCTGGTCTTCTTTCTCTGGCCGGCGAGCCAGGCGATCTACCAGTCCGTCCTGATCGAGGACGCCTTCGGGCTGTCCTCGGAGTTCGTCTGGTTCGAGAACTACGCCGTGCTGATCGCGGACCCGCTCTACCTCGGTTCCTTCCGGACCACCGCCGTCTTCAGCATCGCGGTCGCCGGCCTCTCGATCGGCCTGGCCCTGTTCCTGGCGGTCATGGCGGACCGGGTGGTGCGCGGCGCCATGGCCTACAAGACCCTGCTGCTCTGGCCCTACGCGGTCGCGCCCGCGGTCGCCGGAGTGCTCTGGCTCTTCATGTTCAACCCCTCGATCGGGCTGGTCAGCTTCTACCTCAAGCTGATGGGCTACGATTGGAACCACGTCCTCAACGGCGGCGAAGCCATGCTGCTGGTGATCATCGCGGCCTCTTGGAAGCAGATCTCCTACAACTTCATCTTCTTCCTGGCCGGCCTGCAGGCGATTCCGCGCTCGCTGATCGAGGCCGCGGCCATCGACGGCGCCGGCCCGATCCGGCGCTTCTGGACCGTGGTCTTTCCACTGCTGTCGCCGACCACCTTCTTCCTGCTGGTGGTCAACATCGTCTACGCCTTTTTCGACACCTTCGGGATCATCCACGCCGTGACCAAGGGCGGCCCGGGCAAGGCCACCGAGATCCTGGTCTACAAGGTCTACAAGGACGGCTTCGTCGGCCTCGACCTGGGCAGCTCGGCCGCGCAGTCCGTGATCCTCATGGCCGTCGTCGTGGCCCTCACCGTGATCCAGTTCCGCTTCATCGAGCGGCGGGTCCACTACTGAGGTCGTCCATGGTTGAACGTCGCGGCTGGCTTACGATCTTCTCCCACGTCTCGCTGGTGCTCTGCATCGCGGTCCTGGCGCTGCCGATCTACGTGACCTTCGTGGCCTCGACCACGACCATGGACGAGATCGTCAGCCCGCCGCTGCCGCTGATCCCCGGCGGCCAGCTCTTCGAGAACTACCGCGAGGCGCTGAACCGCGGCGTCACCCAGCTCGCCAGCGTCCCGGTCGCCCTCATGATGTGGAACTCGCTGGTCATGGCGCTGTCGATCGCGGTCGGCAAGATCGCGATCTCGATCCTCTCGGCCTATGCCATCGTCTATTTCCGCTTTCCCTTCCGGATGCTGTGCTTCTGGACCATCTTCGTCACCCTCATGCTGCCGGTCGAGGTGCGCATCCTGCCGACCTTCGAGGTCGCGGCCGACCTGGGCCTGCTCAACAACTACGCCGGCCTCAGCGTGCCGCTGATCGCCTCAGCGACCGCGACCTTCCTGTTCCGGCAGTTCTTCCTCACGGTGCCCGACGAGCTGGTCGAGGCAGCGCGCACTGACGGCGCAGGACCCTTGCGCTTCTTCTGGGACATCCTGCTGCCGCTGTCGCGCACCAACATCGCGGCGCTCTTCGTCATCCTCTTCATCTTCGGCTGGAACCAGTACCTCTGGCCGCTGCTGATCACCACCGAGGCCGAGATGACCACCATCGTGATCGGCATCAACCAGATGATCGCGCCGGGCGAAGACCAGACCAACTGGCCGGTGGTCATGGCCACCACCATGCTGGCCATGCTGCCGCCGATCCTGGTCGTGGTCTGCATGCAGAGGCTCTTCGTCAAGGGCCTGGTCGAGACGGAGAAGTAGGGACATGGCTGCGGTCGAGCTTCTGGACGTGCGCAAGGTCTTCGGCAAGGTCGACGTCATCCACGGCGTCGACTGCGCCATCGCCGACGGCGAGTTCCTGGTCATCGTCGGGCCCAGCGGTTGCGGCAAGTCGACTCTGCTGCGCATGGTCGCCGGCCTGGAGACCGTGACCGCCGGCGAGATCCGCATCGGCGAGCAGGTCGTCAACCAGCTGGAGCCGGCCCAGCGCGACATCGCCATGGTGTTCCAGAACTACGCGCTCTACCCGCACATGTCGGTCTACCGCAACATGGCCTACGGCCTGAAGATCCGCGGCCTGAGCAAGGCCGAGATCGACGAACGGGTCCGCAAGGCGGCCGAAATCCTCGAGCTGGGCGAGCTCTTGGAACGCAAGCCGCGGCAGCTCTCCGGCGGCCAGCGCCAGCGGGTCGCCATGGGCCGGGCCATCGTGCGCGAGCCCGCGGTCTTCCTCTTCGACGAGCCGCTGTCCAACCTGGACGCCAAGCTCAGGGTCCAGATGCGGGTCGAGATCAAGAAGCTGCAGGAGCGCCTGGGCATCACCTCGATCTACGTCACCCACGACCAGGTCGAGGCCATGACCCTGGGCCACCGCCTGATGGTCCTCAACGCCGGCCGGGTCGAACAGCTCGGCACGCCGCTCGAGCTCTACCAGCGCCCGGCCTCGGTCTTCGTCGCCGGCTTCATCGGCTCGCCGGCGATGAACTTCCTGCCGGCCCGCATCGCCGAAGACGGCCAGCGAGTCGAGATCGAGGGCGGCGAGAGCCTGCCGCTGAACGGGGCCGGCGTCGAGGCCGGGCGGCCGGTCACCCTGGGCATCCGGCCCGAGCACCTGGAGCCGGCCGCGGAGGCCGAGAGCCTCGCCCACCTGACCATCGACCTGGTCGAGCAGCTGGGCGCCGACACCCTGGTCCACGGCCACTTCGGCGAGGCGGCCCAGGACCTGACCCTGCGCATCAGCGGCACCCACAAGGTCGCCGCCGGCGAGCGCCTGCCCCTGCGCATCGGCGCCGCCCAGCTGCACCTCTTCGACCGCGACAGCGGCGCCCGGCTCTAGCTTGGCGGCCGCCGCGCCGACCGGCCGGAAGGAAGCCTAGCGTTCCAGGCTCGGATAGCCCTCGAGGTAGATCAGGTCCTTGGCCCGGACCGGCTCGTGGCAGGCGAGACAGTCGTCCTTGTAGTCCTTGGTGACGGTCCGGCCCGGATCCTCGGCCTGGAACAGGGCCCAGCCCCAGCCGTCGCCCCAGAGCGGATGTCCGGCAAAGCGGCTCTTTACATCCTTGATCATGACGAACCAGCCTTCGACCTCGGCGGCGCGGCTCACCCGGCCGGTCGTGTAGTCGTCCGTCCGGGTCTTGAAGAGCTCCTTCACGAGCACGGCGCCGTCCGGGAAACCGCCCGTCGCCTTGAAGGCCGCGACCGTTTCCGGCCGGGCGTAGACGACATGGAATCCCGAGGCGCCGCCGTCCTCCGCGTGGCCGTCGACCGCCCAGGTGCCGAGGTGACGCCAGCTGCGGAAGTCCTCAGGTAGGGAGATGCTGCCCTCATCGTCGACGTAGGGCGAAAAGTCTTCGGCCGATCGGCCGGCGTCGACCAGGAGAAGCGAGGCGAGCGCAACGCTCGCCCCGACCGTGGCTGTGAAAGCTCGCCTCATTCACCGCCTCCTATCTCGGCTTGGCCGCGCGCAGCACGGGGTAGAACTGGGTAAAGACGAAGTCCTCCTCGGCGGCCGCCTCGTGGCAGGCGTTGCAGGCCTCGGCCGGCTGCTTTGCCGCGCTCGCGGCGTAGGGCTCGCCCTCGTGGCCGAAGCTGTAGTAGGCCCAGTTCCCCGGCTCCTCCGGGTAGAGCGCCTTACTCTTGATAGTGATCTCGAAGCCGTTGAACTCGCCCATGAAGTAGCCCCGCCCGCTGACCTCGTCGGTCGAGCCGTCGGGATGGGCGCCGTCCGGGGCCCGCACCCCGGCGAGCTCCTTGGCGATCACCGTGCCTTCGCGGAACGCCCCGGTCTTCTTGTAGTGGGCGAAGCTTTCGGGATCGATGTAGACGAGATGGAACTCCGGAAAGGCCGCCGCCCCACCGTTGAGGGCGTTGGGGGTCAGCGGCGTGCCGATCGTCGGCCATTCGCGCCAGATGTGGCCCTCCGGCAGCTTCAGCTCGCCGGCGGCGGTGAAGCTGGGCTCATAGCCCTCCTGGGCGACGACCCCGGCGGCAGGCGCCAGCGATAGCGCCAAGGCCCCGGCGAAGGCGCCAAGGCCGCGGGACAGTCGATAGCGTGTCATCCTGTTGGCTCCCGACTCCTGTTTCGGACAGGCCTTGAGGATGGAAGCTCGACCTCCCGCGCTGAAATTCCTATGGTTCATCGATTCGATAACCCCGAAACACGGCGGTTCAGGTAGAGCGCGATGGAC
>JASJBF010000048.1 GCA_030066685.1 Kiloniellales bacterium
ATGCAGCGCGGCCGCGCCTCGCCGGCCTATGCGGGCGGCGTCTTCTCCCCGGCCATGGACGGCCCCACCCATTGCTTCCACCGCTGGGTCGCGCGGCGGCTGATGGCGGCGGCGCCGTCGGCGCTCGCGGCCGAGTAGGAGCGGCGGCTCGGGAGGGCGCCTGGTGACCCGGACCTAGCGCTCGGGCGAGTCTCGGCAGGGCGCTCCCGACCTCAGCACGCGGAAGAGGCCATTAAGGACCCGCCGATCATCCACGCGCGGCAGGCTGCGCGGCTTGCGGGAAGGGATCGGGGCGATCGGCCGCTATCCAGCGTCAGTAAGGGCGTATCGCATGTTTCGGGTCTCTTTCCGGAGCGTCAATCACGCCGAATGGCCCATCTTCAACGTCTGCTTTGCCTCCAGTTGCGGTCATCCGATGCGCGACGCCCATTGGCCGGGAATGACCCACAGCAGTCTTTCCAGGTGTTGGCTGGTCGCAGGACAACCTATGCAAGATTGCAGATGCCATATAGCATAAGAAACATCAGTATTGCGATATGGACGTGGGGGAACCGACATGACCGAAGAGATGAACGAGAAAAACGCTCTAACCGATGGTCAGAAGTGGGCTGTAGCCAAGCTTGTGATCACGATTGCGGTGCCAGTGATCACGGTTTTTGGAGGCGCCCTGTACTTCCTCGCAAATAGTACAGCGCAAAGCGTGGCTTCTACAACAGCGAGCGCCGTTGCGGCAACCAAGGCTGATGAAGTTGCCAAGTCCGTTGCTGACAAAGTTGCGCGCCAAATTGCCGGCGAAGCTGCAAAACAACCGGCAGAGGCCGCCGCGAAAATTATCGCTGAAGCAGCGGCGAGAGAAGTGCGTGATATCGCCCGCGAATTTGCTCGCGACGAGGCGGGAATAGTCGCCCGACAGACTGCAAAAGATGTTGCTGCCGACGCTGGAGCGCGCGCGGCGCGAGAAATTGCTAAGCCCGTCGCCGAAACTGAAGCAGCAATTGCTGCAAAGCGCGTGGCTGAGGAGGTTGCCAGAGATGTAGCCGAGGAAGCGGCACAGCGCGTAGCACAGGATAAGATCGTTGCAGCTCTGGCTTCGGACAAAGGCTTTGTTGAAGATACGGCTAGGGCCGCAGAGCGTTCTCTCGAAAACGCTGTAATAGCATTCGACACAGAATCCAAATGCCCCGAAGGCTGGGACCGTTTTTGGCCTGCAACATCGCGTGTGATCATCGGCGCAGCTGTGTTGGAGGAGATGGCAGAGGTTCCCGCGGGTTTCAGTCAAGATCCAAACGGCAAGCGACTCACACCACGACCACTTCGTGAGGCCTTAGGCGAGGAAAAGGTCGCACTGAAAATCGAAGAGCTGCCTTCTCACCGGCACTTGACCTCGCCAGCTTTGGCCTCGCCTGACCCCGCTGTATTCGAAAGCGCTGATATCAGAAAAATTGAAGAGGAAATGAAAAAGAGAATTGAAATTAGGATGGATGGCGCTAGAGGTAGTGTAGAACGCGTTCCCTATACAAACTTTGCAGGCGGTGTTGAAGCGCACAATAACCTTCCGCCATACATTGGGCTCTATTTCTGCAAGAAGGAAAAAGGATAAGAGCGTAGCTTCCGATTATGGCTATACTTGCCCTTCAGGCGAAGGTGCCGGGATGTCCGCTATTGCTTCAGCTTCGGACCTCTGGGCTTGAGAGGACCGCTCTGCCCCCGTGTCCGGACGTGTGTGACGGCAGCGGGTAACGGGGCAAAGTGACCCTAGGCGGACATGCAAGGCCGTGGCTTCGTGCGCCCCTTTTGGTGAGCCAAACGGATTTTGTAGCTAAATTTACTCAGTTTCCGGCCACCGGACGCGGGGCTGATGGACCGAGTTCGCGTATGAACTGACTAGCGTGAAGAAAGGCTTGTCCGTATTTTTTCTGTGCCGGCGTGATGCCTACTGACAGCGCTTCGCGCACAGGCATCTGTTGAGAATAGGTCAAGATCAGTGTGCCGGGTATCCCATCCGATGGCACCGCCTTGACCCGCGTAATTCCGACATAAAAGAGGCGCCGTTGTTCTTCTAAGTGTTGGGCTCGATCGGCGAGCGTGAGATCGTCGGCAGGCGACCTTGGAAGAAGCCCTTGAACACATCCCGCGATCACGGTGACGGGCGCGCTTAGTCCTTTGCTCTTGTGCAAGCTCATGATCCTCACATCCGCGATCTCGGTGGGGATCTCGGGCTGGCTGATTGCAGTCGAGAGGTCGCGTACAAACTCTTCGCGGTCATCGCCGTCCGTGCCGTCGAGAATTGTGAGCGCCAGTTCACGTACATCACGTGTCGTATCTTGCTCGTCAGCGAAAAGATGATCGACGACGGATTGGAGATCTGGAAGTGCTTCTAAGTCATCCAATGTCTGAACAATTCCGCGAAAAGACTCAAAGATGCGGTTAGTGTGAGGCAATTGTAGGGCACCGCTCTCAAGCTGAGTCATAGCATCCCAAGGCGAGATGCCCGTAACCTCACAGTACTCTCGAACGCGACGATACCCGGCAGCGTGCCAGTTGTTCCCGTTCACGCCGACCAGCCAACGCAGTGCGACGCGATCCTGACGATTTGCGAAAAGCTTCAGCAACGCGAACGCAAACTGGGCGTCGTCGTGGCTCAATTCCGATTCAGCGTAGTACGACTTGGTCGGAACACTGCTCGCTACCAGAGCCTCGTATAGAGGTGTCCCGAAGGCCCGGCTTTGGGCAAGAACCAGGATATCGCCTGGAGGAACACCGTCAGCGATCATCTGGGATACTAGCGCCGTTACGCCCGCAACCTCTTGATCGATTGTTGAGTACTGGATGATCCGAACGTCGCCTACCCCGTTGACAGGCATCGGGTTCAAAGGGCGGGGTACCGGCCGCAAAGCATTATGCCCGATCAAGCTGTTTGCCATCTCAACGACCTTAGTGGGGCAGCGGCGACATTCATCTAGCCCGAGATCGTCAGCACCCGGATTGGCGTAAAGCCATTCGCGAATGCCATCAGGGTGTGCGTGCTTGAAGCTATATATCGACTGATCGTCGTCACCGACGATGCACACGCTTGCTGCGTCGGACAAAAGCTCGATCACGCCTTGCTCCGCGCGGTTCAAGTCTTGGTATTCGTCGACAAGAATGTGGGTGTATTCGCTTCTCTCAGTGGCCGCGGGATTCGAATCCAAATATTGGTGGATCTGAGGGATTACTTCTCCGATCAACATTGCCTCGTGAAATTGGAGCCAAGCGAGGAGATCGGTTTGAAAGGCGGCATCCGCTGCGTCGGGAGCATAACCCGGTTGTTGATGCTGAAGGCGCGCCCAAGCGGCCTCATAGGCCTTCTTTAGTTTCTTCACTGCCTTCTTTCCGCCGTGCGCGCCCATGAGGTCACAGATGAGCGGTTCAAGTTCAAACTCGTTCAGCGGGCGCGGAACTCGACCTGTCGCACCCAGGACATGGTTTCGCATGAGAATCCGGAGCGCGAGACTGTGAAGCGTGACGCCTTCAAGGTCATCACAGCCAGGAACGTCCATTCCGACCAGTTCGCGGTGGAGGTCCTCAGCGGCGACCCGAGTGAAGGTCACTGGCAGTATTACATCTGGATCAACACCGATTTCCAGAAGCCGCGCCACTCGCCGCTGCATAGCGAATGACTTCCCAGTTCCTGGACCTGCTACCACGCGGACGTGAGGATTGGCCGACGACGCAATTCTATATACGGGCGATGCAGGATCAAGACCGTCTGACCAAGCCAAGAATATCTCCTTTCGTATGGTGCCAATTTAGGATAGTTGATTTAGGCATTTTTACTATAGGTAGAGAGTCTGAAAAACCTTTCATCCATTACTGGCTACAATTCGCCGCGCCAGCGGGACGCGCGCGACGTCAGGGTTAGCCCCAAATTCGGACTCGCGGGGCATATGTCCGTTCTTGACGCAAGTGCGGCCGCTGTAATTCCATCTCCGGACGTGCGGTGAGTTTTCATCCAACGGCAAGGCGTGACCCGGAGCCAACCTCTAGTCAATCGCGCACTAACTCCAAAGGCGGTCCTGGATGTCGATGGCTAATTCCTTCATTATTTCCTCGCCCTCATCCTCAAGCTTCTGGCGAGCCTCATTTTTCTTTGGGTACGATTCTTCCTGGAGTTGTAATTGGCGTTCAACAATTGCTTTGAATATCAAGTCATCTATCATTTCAAGTTTTTTGTTTATTTGTGGCAAAAGGAATATTCGGTTTTTCAGTCGAAATATGTGAAACTTTTGTGCAGCGTCTAGAGCATTGGTGGTCATATGCCAGTTTTGGGCGTCCTGGTAGTATCGATTCTTGTCCTTGGCTACTTTAAGCTCGGCTACTTCCCATTTTGGGAGTGAGCTCTCCGAGAGCAACAAGTCCAATTGTGCTTGGTTCATTCGTGAGACATCAGGGAATTTCTGAAGAGGCGAGATAGCAGCCTTCGTTATCCCATGTGCATCCACCAGAAGTGACCATGCTTCGGGAAGCGCATCGTACTCACGTTGGTGTAATTTTACGGTCCGATCCATAAGTTTATTTATCTCGAACCGGATATTCTCCAGCTCCTTCTGCTGAGCATGCTTGTGGACTTCTAAGCGCTCTGCGAATTTCGCCGTCAACCATTTGTCGCTGAAAAGTCTGAAGAGCCAATACGCAACACCAACTATCGACGTTGCCGAGAGAACAATTGCACCGATTGACTTCAAGAGAATCTCGACTGTTTCCAACTCAACCACTCACAGTAGATATATCAAGTCAGATTTGGCACATCCTTAAAGTACCTGACAATAGAAGCTCAGGACCAAAACTGCCAAATTGCTAACGCTAAATGTCCGCCTTTCCCTGTCTTGCAAACTGAAGTAGCGCTTCGATATTTATCCTTCGCTGTTCGGGGTCATATGCGCCAATGAACACTATTGGCTATAAAGCGAAGTTCGACCCATTCCCACTTGATGTGCAGTTTATACCCTGGTTTGGAAATTCCTGACGGATCGCGAGGATCAATCTGATTTGCCCTGGTCGGTCATTAGACTTTGGGACGGTCGTCCTCACTAAAGTGTGCCAGATCGCCAATCGCCATTAGGCGGCCAGGGATGCCATGCGGGATGGTGTTGATGGGCATCGAGTTTTTCCTACGAGGACATTTCTAGCGTGTAGTAACCAGTTTCCGAGTCAAAATCTCTAACTCGGAACCACTGTTGATCAAAGACCCGTAGAACCTGTTTGAATTCGCGTGGTTGTCCGGGTTTCCTATTATTCTTTGCCTCAATTAGAACGACACGAACTAGTCCATCGCAGTTTTCGATAGCATGCTGAATATACTCTGTACGCTCTTTCCAGCCCACCTTATAAGGCGTGGCACCATCATAACTGCATTTCGGCTTCCCGCGATTGAAGTCGTACTCCTCCTTCCAAACTGTCACAGCTACGGTCTTGCCGTCATCACTGATTGCTGCCCAAGCAGTCCTCCGGTTTCTGGATTTCGTGCCGAGTTTCGCGAATGCGTCATGGAAACCCAATTTCTCCGGCATGCCCGTTATTCCGACTTACAATGATTGAACGCCTGACAAACTACCGACATAAGTTCAACCCGAGATTGCCCAGATAGCCTCTCCAACTGGCTGAGAACGGTAGCACAACCGGCCGTGGTAGGCGACTCAGCTGCAGGTCTCTGCTCTCAGGAGCCGGGCCGTGAGCGAAACCCCATAGATCCGGCCTACCATTCTCAAGGAGAACTCGGAGCATCACCGGCTGATAAATATGCGACATACCCATTTTCTCGGTGACGAAGGAGCGAAGCTCCTCGAACGCTTGCTAATCAAGTTGCGACAGACCGGCTCGACATCCGAGGCAATGCTGGTCAACAGCACTCGACGTCTGATGAATTTCTCATCATGGCTAATCTGCGACATGGGCGGTAGCTCCGCCTTAGTCGGATATGCCGCCGGAACCTTGCCGTCGCCGGTCGCGGAGGCAGGGTCCCGAGGGTCGGATCGAGGTTCCGTCGATCGGAGGGGCCGGCGGAGGGCCGCCGAGGGCCGAGCCGTGAGGCGCAAAGCAAAGGGCGGACCGAGATCGGTCCGCCCAGAGCTTTCCAGGAGTCATCGGGTCCGGCCCTGAAGCGCGGGGTCCCGATGGCGCCGACCCGGGGCCTCCGGCCTCGGATCAGGCGAGGTCGAAGCGGTCCAGGTTCATCACCTTGTCCCACGCGGCCACGAAGTCGTCGACGAAGGCCGCCTGGGAGTCGGCGCAGGCGTAGGCTTCGGCGAGGGCGCGGAGCTGCGAGTTGGACCCGAAGATGAGATCGACACGGGTGCCGGTCCACTTGAGGTCGCCCGTCCTGCGGTCGCGGCCCTCGAAGGCGTCCTCCTCGTCGGAGGTCGCCGTCCAGGTGGTGCCCAGGTCGAGCAGGTTGACGAAGAAGTCGTTGCTCAAGGTCTCCACGCGGTCGGTGAAGACGCCATGCTCAGAGCCGCCGACGTTGGCCCCCAGGACGCGCAGGCCGCCGAGGAGCACCGTCATCTCGGGCGCCGTCAGGGTCAGCAACTGGGCCCGGTCGACCAGCAACTCCTCGGCCGAGACCGTGTACTTGGCCTTCTGGTAGTTGCGGAAGCCGTCCGCGATGGGCTCGAGCACGGCGACCGATTCGACGTCGGTCTGGGCCGCCGTGGCGTCGCCACGGCCCGGCGTGAAGGGCACCGTGACGCTGTGACCGGCCTTCTTCGCCGCCGCCTCGACCGCGGCGCAACCGCCGAGGACGATCAGGTCGGCGAGCGAGACCCGCTTGCCGCCGGACTGCGCGGCGTCGAAGTCCTTGCGGATGCCGTCCAAGGTCTCGAGGACCTCGGCCAGCCGGGCCGGCTGATTGACCTCCCAGTCCTTCATCGGCGCGAGGCGGATGCGTGCCCCGTTCGCCCCGCCGCGCATGTCGGAGCCGCGGAAGGTCGCCGCCGACGCCCAGGCGGTCGAGACCAGCTGGGAGATGGACAGGCCGGACTCGAGGATCCTGGCCTTGAGCGCGGCGATGTCGGCGTCGTCGATCAGCTCATGGGTGACCTCGGGGATCGGGTCCTGCCAGATCAGCTCCTCCGCGGGGACCTCCTTGCCGAGATAGCGGGCGCGCGGGCCCATGTCGCGGTGGGTCAGCTTGAACCAGGCCCGGGCGAAGGCGTCCGCGAGCTCTTCCGGGTTCTCGTGGAAGCGCCGCGAGATCGGCTCGTAAATCGGGTCCATCCGCATGGCCATGTCCGCGGTCGTCATCATCGGCGCGTGCCGTTTCGACGGATCGTGGGCGTCCGGCACGGCCTCCGCGCCGGCGCCGTCCTTGGGCACCCACTGATAGGCACCCGCGGGGCTCTTGGTGACCTCCCACTCGTAGCCGAACAGCGTGTCGAAGTAGCTGTTGTCCCACTGGGTCGGGGTCGGGGTCCAGGCCCCTTCGATCCCGCTGGTGATGGTATCGCCGCCCTTGCCACTGCCGTGACGGCTCAGCCAGCCCATGCCCTGGGCCGCGATCGGCGCGCCTTCGGGTTCCGGGCCGACGAGCGCCGGGTCGCCCGCGCCATGGGCCTTGCCGAAGGTGTGGCCGCCCGCGGTGAGCGCGACGGTCTCCTCGTCGTTCATCGCCATGCGCGCGAAGGTCTCGCGGATGTCGCGGCCGGAGGCGATCGGATCCGGGTTGCCGTTCGGCCCTTCCGGGTTGACGTAGATCAGACCCATCTGAACCGCGGCGAGCGGGCTTTCGAGCTCCCGATCGCCGTAATAGCGCTCGTCGCCGAGCCACTCGGTCTCGGGGCCCCAGTAGACGTCCTCTTCCGGCTCCCAGACGTCCGGGCGGCCGCCGGCGAAACCGAAGGTCTTGAAGCCCATCGACTCCAGCGCGCAGTTGCCGGCGAGGATCATCAGGTCGGCCCAGGAGATCTGCTTGCCGTACTTCTGCTTGATAGGCCACAGCAGCAAGCGCGCCTTGTCCAGGTTGCCGTTGTCGGGCCAGCTGTTGAGGGGCGCAAAGCGCTGCTGGCCGGTGCCACCGCCGCCGCGGCCGTCGGAGGTGCGGTAGGTGCCGGCGCTGTGCCAGGCCATCCGGATGAAGAGCGGGCCGTAGTGACCGTAGTCGGCCGGCCACCACTCCTGGGAGGTGGTCATCAAGTCGTAGAGGTCGTTCTTGAGGGCATCCAGGTCCAGCTTCTTGAACTCTTCGGCGTAGTCGAAGCCCTGGCCCATCGGATTGCCCGCAGGGGCGTTCTGGTGCAGCAGCTTCAGGTTCAGCTGGTTAGGCCACCATCTGCGGTTCGACATCGCCCCGTTCGAGGTGGGCAAGCGATGCCCGTGCATCACCGGGCACTTGCCTGCAGCGATCGCGCTCATTTCGTTCACGTTCCTCTCCTTTCGTGGTCCGCCGTGATTTGAAACTCTCTTGGGCAAGCGGCAGCTCGACGCCTCTCTATCCGGTCACCGCGTGAAGGGGATCGCGCCCGCGGAAGGACCCCGATCCCGCGTGCGGCTAGTCGACCGTTACCGTTATGACCTCCGATACGACCGGCGGGTCGTGTGGAATGTGATCCTTGTCAGCCAGCACCAACTGCAGACTGTGCGTGCCGGGTGGCAGGTCCAGCGTGACCTCCGTCTGACCGCCGCCGAAATGGACGTGGTTCTCGTCCGCCGGGATGTTGGCCTCCAGCTCGTCTGCGCCGTCCTCGCCCTGGCCAAAGGGCGGCCGGTTGATGAACAGATGGTGGTGCCCGGTGTTTTCCTTCTCCGTACCGGCGGGCGCCACACCCATGCCGGACAGCCCGAAGACGACCTTCACGGGACTCTCGACCCGATCGCCATCCTTCAGGTTGACGAAATACACCTCGGCACCAGGCGCCGATGGCGTTTCGCCGCCGAAAGCGTTACCGGTTGTCAGAATGACGGCAGCGGCCGCCAGCTTAGCCAGTTTTCCCATTCGTCCGTCCTCTTCCCGATCGGCTGACCGTCCAGCGGCAGGATGCGCCCGCGCCGTGCGGCTGTTCCGCTTGCCGGCCGCCGACGTGGCGCGTGACGGTCTGGCCGACCTCGGCTCGTGATCTACTTCAAAGAGTATGCCGGCGCCTGAAATAAGAAAAATAGTTTAATGCGATATTTTTAATCGTTTTACCTGATTAAACGCGCTAGGCTGCCCGTCGCCCCCACTCAGACGACAGGCCGACATGAACACCCGGGATCTCGAGTATCTGGTCGCCGTCGCCGAGGAACTCCATTTCGGCCGGGCCGCGGAGCGCTGCCATGCCAGCCAGCCGGCCTTGAGCGGTCAGCTGCGGAAACTGGAGGAACGGCTCGGCGTCAAGGTTTTCGAACGGACCAAACGGCACGTCCGGCTGACGGAAATCGGCGACCAGATCGTGGCCAGGGCGAGGGAGGTCCTGCACCACGTCGATGCCATGGAGAAGATCGCGGCCGCGCACAGGGGGCCCTTCGTCGGCCCCTGCGTGATCGGCATGCCGCCGACGATCGGTCCCTACCTCACGCCGCTGCTCCTGCCGGCCATGAAGCACTATCTGCCGGATATTCGCTTGGACCTCGTCGAGGACTTCACCGATCAACTGGAACAGCAGCTGGCGGAGGGCGCCTTGGACATCGCGATCCTCGCGACGAGCCCGACGCGCACGATCCTGTCGGAGATCATACTCTACGACGAGCCTTTCTGGGTGGCGCTGCCCAGCAACCACCCGCTGACGCAGCAGGACGCCGTCGATATCGCGCAGATCGAGCCGCGCGAGCTGCTGCTCCTCGCGGACGGCCATTGCCTGCGGGATCAGATCTACGAGGCGTGCAAGCTGGACAGGACCCGGGCGCTCGGCGATCACGGCCCGAGAACGCAGAAAACCAGCCTGTCGACCATCCTGTCCCTGGTCGGGTCCGGCGACGGCATCACGCTCGTGCCGGCGATGAGCCTGTCAGACGCCTGGGTGACCGACGCGGGCATCTCCGTGCGCCCCGAACGAAGCGGAACGGCCGGGCGGACCGTCCGACTGACCCACCGAAAGGGCTACCCACGAATGGCCTTGGTCGAGAGGCTGGCGGACATCGTCGCCGGAATCGTGCCGAACACGGTCCATCCCTCGAGACGCTAGAGACCTTCCGGGCCGCTCGGGAAAACCGATCGGCCGGATCCGAAGAGGCGGTCTTCAGGGCAAGCGCGGCGCGTGGGCTGGATCCGCTCGCCGAGCCGAGGCTGCCGGTCTGCGCGACGGCCGGCTATTCGCCGATCAGGTGCAGGGCGATCTCGCGGCGCTGCGGCGCGTGGCGGTGCTCGAAGAGGTAGACGCCCTGCCAGGTGCCGAGGGCCAGACGGCCGTCGCGCAGCGGGATCCCGAGATGGGTCTGGGTCAGGGCCGCCTTGATGTGCGCGGGCATGTCGTCCGGCCCCTCGGCGCTGTGGCGGTAGAGCGCGGGATCCTCCGGCACCAGTTTCGCCAGGAAGTCCTCGAGGTCGCGCTGGACATCGGGGTCGGCGTTCTCCTGGATCAGCAAGGAGGCCGAGGTGTGCCGGAGGTAGAGGGTGAGCAGCCCGTCGCCCAGCCCCTGGCGGTCGAGCCAGGCGCCGAGCGGTCCGGTGATCTCGGTCAGACCCTGGCCCCGGGTCTCGACGGTGAGGCTGTCGTGGACCTGGCGCATGGCGGCCGGCTCCCTTCCGACTCGAAGCGGAGGGCAGTATAGCCGGGATCGGGCGCCGGGGCTTCAGGCGCCGGGGCTTCAGGCGACGAGGCGCTCGGCGGGGAAGGTCACGCGCACCGTCGTGCCCTGGCCGACCGCGCTGAAGATCTGGAGGTCGGCATCGTGCAGCCGGGCGAAGGCCTGGGCGGTCGGCAGACCGAGCCCGAGCCCGCTCTGGTCGCTGACGCTGGCCGAGCGGGTCAGGCGCTCGAAGGGCTGCATGACGGCGCGGGCCTCGGCCGGCGACATGCCCGGCCCGCGGTCGGTGATGTCGACCACGATCCGCCGGTCGCCCTGGGGCTCGGCGGCGACGGTCACCGCCGCGCCCTTGGGCGAGGACTTGATCGCGTTGTCGATCAGGTTGACGAAGATCTGTCGGCACTTCAGGGCGTCCAGGCGCATCACCGGCAGCTCGCCGCCGACCTGCTCGATCTCGACCGAGCGCCGGTCCGCGACCCCGTGGCACATTCGGATCGCCTCGCCCAGGGGCTGGCTCAGCGGCACCTCGTCCTCGATCAGCAGGAGCCGATTGCTCTCGGCAGCGGCCAGGTCGAGGATGCCGCTGATGATGCCGAGCAGGTCGCGGCCGCTTTCCAGGATCGCCCGGCTGTACTTCCGATAGCGATCGTTGCCGATCGGCCCGAAGGTCTCCGCGGCCATGACCTCGCTGAAGCCGATGATCGCGTTGAGCGGCGTGCGCAGCTCGTGGCTGGTGGCCGCCAGGAAGGCGGTCTTGGCCTGGTTGGCGCGCACCGATTCCTCCAGGGCCGCCTTGATCGTGGCCTGGGATTCCTTCTCGATGGTCTTGTCGTGCAGGATCGCGCAGCAGCAGACCGTCTGCCCGTCGCTCGCCTTGATCGGTGCCGCGACGACGCCGATCTCCAGATGCTCGCCCTCGGCGGTCGTGACTCCGAGGTCGCCCTTCCAGACCTGCCCGCGCTGCAGCGCCGCGACCACCGAGTCGTAGACCGCCCTGTCGTCTTCCTCGCTGGCCAGCAGCAAGGGCGTCTCGCCCTCCGCCCGGCCCGCCTCGAAGCCGGTGAGCGCGGTGAAGGCGGGGTTGACGTACTCGATCCGCCCGGCCGGATCGGTCATCAGGACCGCCACCGGGCTCTGCTCGACCCCTTCGAAGAACTTGCGCAGCCTTTGGGTCAGCGCCCGGTTGTCCCGGTCCTTCTGGTCCAGGCCCCGAATCATCTTGGCGACCGCCAGCTCGGTCTCGCGCAGCTCGGCCAGGCCCGCGGTCGGCTCCCGGATCGGCGCGAGGTCGCCTCCCAGCACCCGCTGCGCGTGGCCGCGGATCAGGGCCAGGCGCCCGTCGATCACGCGCCAGACCAGGTAGCCCGCTGCGCCCCAGGCGAGCGCCATGGCCGCGGCGGCGAGGCCGAGCCAGACTCCCAGGCTCTGGAACCAGCCGACGAAGAAGGATTGGGGGACGACGATTCCGGCCAACCAGTCCTGGCGCTGGCTCGGAACCGGAAACAGCAGCCCGAGGAAGGATTGCCCGGCGTGACGGAACTGCAGGAAGCGGGGTTCACCGGGACTGATCTTCTCGAGCCGGCTGGCCGACCCGGTCGACGCCTGAAGCGCGCCGCCGAGGTCCGAGGCGGTCGGCAGGCTGAGCGCCTCGCCGTCCGGCTCGATCGTCACCGAGGAGTGGGCGAAGACCTCACCGCCGCCGGTCGTCAGGAAGGCGAAGCCGCCGTCGCCGAGCTCAAGGCCCCTGAGGAAATCCGAGAGCCGGCTCAAGGTCACGTCGGCACCGACGACGCCGACGAGCTCCCGGTTCCTGTCCCGGACCGCGAAGGCCGTGCTGATGCCTGGACGGCGGCTGGAGTAGAAGATGTAGGGGGCGGTCCAGAACACGCTTTCGCTGCGCAGGGCGCCCTCGTACCAGGGCCGGCTTCTGGGGTCGAAGCCCATCTCGACGTCTTCGAGGCTGCCGCCGCTGACCGGGCGGAAGCTCTCGTCGCGCAGGAAGACCGCCTCCTGGCGCTGCTGGTCCTCGATCACGATCCGCCGGAAGAGATAATGCTGCGCCGCTGCTTCGGCCGTCGGGCGGGACACGAAGACGAACTCCCCCTCGGGGTTCGCGAAGAAGGCCCCGGTGATCTGGTCGTTGGTCTTGATGATCTCGAAGAGATAGCGCTCGATCTGCTCGACGTCGCTGACCAAGATGATCTCGCCGCTGGCCAGCCGCTGGGTCAGGGTCGTGGCGTACTCGACGTTGTCGAAGAACTGCCGCGTCTCCTGGGTGAGCAGGTTGGACAGGCCATCCAGGGTCGAGCGCGCCTGCTTGCGCGCCGCGTCTTCGGCGGTCAGCCAGACCGTGACGGTCAGGACGGCGAAGCTGGCCAGCTGTGCGGTGATCAGCCCGCCGAGGATCAGCGATCGAATTGACAGCTTCATCCCCCCGGTCCGCCGGGCTTCAGACGGTGCAGGGCGGTCGGAGGGCGGGCCCGAAGGCGGCCGTGAGAGAAGGGCGCATCGTTCCTGATCCCGGGCGCTCTACATATCTAGAGGAGTATACCTTATAGCATAAGAACGAACGCGCAATACGGAGAGTCCCGCACTATCAGTGGCCTAGAAGACCCGTCTCGGGGCCGGAACCCCGCGACCCCGCAAGATGGTAAAGGAATTGTAAACCTTGGGTCTGGCAGCCTCGCCGGCACGGTCTGGGTGCGAAGCAGCAGAGGCGAGATGACCGACTCCAAAGACCACGCGCCGGAACCGGAGGCCCCGGAATCGAAGGCCCCTAGTTCGGCGCCGCCGAAACCGGAGCCCCCTCGGTCGAAGACGGCGAAGCCCGGTGAAGCCTCCGGCGCGGCCTCGAGACGGCGGTCGCCGATTCCGATCCGCTGGCACCACACGGGCTTCGATCTGACCGTGGCCTCGGTCCAGGCGGCCGTCGCCGCGGTGACCATGGCGATCGCGCTGCTCGGCGCCTTCTTCATCCACGACGAGTACCAGGACCGCCGCCAGGCCCGCATGACCCGGGCCTGGGAGCTGCTCCACAGCACCCGGGAGATCCGCTTCTTCAACTCCGGCCAGATCGAGGCCCTGCAGTCGCTGCACCTCTCGGGCGCCAACCTCCGGCGGGTCAACCTGGAGAGCCGCTATCTGGAAGGCATCGAGCTGCGCGGCGCCGACTTCTACGATGCCCACTTCTCGGCCGCCAACCTGGCCGGGGCGGACCTGCGCGACACGGTGCTGCACGGCGCCCGCATGGACATCGTGAATCTGACCGAGGCGCGCCTCGACGGCGCCGACATGAGCAAGGCGATCCTGAGCCGGGCGCGGCTGATCGACGCCTCGCTGCGCGGGGTCGACCTGACCGAGGCGGTGCTGGCCGGCACGAACCTCAGCGGCGCCAACCTGCGGCGGGCCCGGGGCCTGACCGCCGAGCAGCTGGCCGGGGCCTGTGCCACGCCCGAGCGGCCGCCCGAGCTGCCCGACGGCCTGCCGCCGCCGCCGGCCTGCGAGTAGCAGCCAAGCGAAGGCCGTGATCGCTCCGGGCTTTCAAGATCGGCCCGGCCTTGCTTGACTCCCTGGGTCCCATCGGCGGATTCAAGACCGTCCATGGATTACAGGGGAGGCAGAAGCGATGGGCAGCGCGCAGCCGTTGTTCGGGGGGATCTCGAGCGAGAGCTTGATTCACGCGGCCTACGTGCTGACCGCCCTGTCCTACCTGCTCCGGGATATCCTCTGGCTGCGACTCGTGGCCATGACCGGCAATGTTTGCATTGCCGCGGCTGCCTTCATGGCCTTTCCGGCGCCGAACTGGGCCTTCGTTGGCTGGGCCTCCACCTTCTTCTTCATCAACGTCTTCCACAGCACCTGGCTGGTCTACGAGCGGCACCTTCGACGGTTCACGCCGGAAGAGCAGCGCTTGCGCGACGCGGCCTTCCAGTCCTTGGATCCGGTCAGCGTCCGTCGCCTGCTCCGCTGCGGCCGCTGGGTCGAGCATCCGAAGGACCAGAAACTGACGACCCAGGGCAAGCACCTGACGGAACTGGTGTTGATCTCCGAAGGCGAGGCGACGGTCCGTCTCGGGGGGCAGGTCATTCAGCAACTTACCTGCGGCAAATTCATCGGCGAAATCGGCTTCCTCAGCGGTGAGCCGGCGACGGCGACCGTCGTCTCGGCCGGCCCCCTGCGCTGCCTCACCTGGAAGGTCCCGGAGCTGCGCCGCTTCCTCGTCCGCCATCCCGAGGTCCGCACGGTGTTCCACGCCGCCGTCGGCAAGGACCTCGCCGAGAAGATCGCCGCGCACAACGTCCGGCTCGCGACCGTCTAGACGGTCCGGCTTAAGCGCCCGGCCCACCTTGCCGCTGCACCGGCGGGGGCGCATATTTGCCGGCATGGACGGCGATTCGAGACAACCCCGAGGCGCGGCACATCAGCGGGCGGCGCCCCTGCGCCGGGCGCGGCCGCGCCCGGCCGATGCGGCGGCGCTGGACGACTACGTCCTGCGCCCGGACCCGGCCGACCCCCGGCTGACCCGGCAGGTCTCCGGGGTCGACCAGGACGGGACGCCGCTCGAGACCGCGGTGGTGATGGAGCGGCCGCTGACCCTGTTCCTCAACGGACAGGAAATCGTCACCATGATGACCATCGGCGACCATCCCGATCTGCTCGCGGTGGGCTATCTCCTGAATCAGAACATGCTGCGGCCCGACGACGAGATCACCGGGATCGAGCATGACGAGGAGCTGGAGCTGGTCGTGGTCCGCACCGCCCGGGAGACCGACTACGAGGACAAGCTGAAGAAGAAGACCCGGACCTCGGGCTGCGCCCAGGGCACGGTCTTCGGCGACGTCATGGAGAACTTCGAGGCGGCGCGGCTCTCCGAGGAGGCCGTGCTGCGGACCTCCTGGCTCTACGCGCTGAGCCGCAAGATCAACACGACCCCTAGCCTCTACCTGGAGGCCGGGGCGATCCACGGCTGCGTGCTCTGCCGCGAGGACCGGCCGCTGGTCTACATGGAGGACGTCGGGCGGCACAACGCGGTCGACAAGATCGCCGGCTACATGTTCCTCAACGAGGTCGCGCCGGAGGACAAGATCTTCTACACCACCGGGCGCCTGACCTCGGAGATGGTGATCAAGACCGTCCAGATGGGGATCCCGATCCTGGCCTCGCGCTCCGGCTTCACCGCCTGGGGCGTCGACTTGGCGCGCCAGGCCGGCCTGACCTTGATCGGCCGGGCCCGGGGCAAGCGCTTCGTCGCCCTGGCCGGCGAGGGGCGCATCCTCTACGACGCCGACCCGGCCGCGGTCGGCGAGGAGGACCCGAAACACCAGCGCAAGGGCGGCCGAGGGTAAGGACGAGATGGGGCTGGATACGGTCGAGCTGGTGATGTCGGTCGAGGAGGAGTTCGACATCTACATTCCGCCGGAGGCGGCGGAGAAGATCACCACGGTGGGCGACCTGCGCGACTTCGTGGTCCTGGCGTTGGAACAGAATGGCAGCGTGCCGGGCCGCGTCTGCCCCGACTCGGTCCTGCGGCGGCTTCAGGGCATCTTCGAGAAGGACCACGGCCTCGCGCCCGAGCGGGTGGTGCCCGCGGCGCGCATCCTCGCCGACCTCGGCCTGGACTAGCGCAGGAGGCCCGGCGCGCGGTGGCAGAGCACTTCAATCCCCCCGGGGTCTGGCAACCCTTCGGCGCCTTCTCCCTGGCGGTCGCCCAGGGCGAGGGCCGGACCGTCCACCTCAAGGGCCAGGTCGCGCTGGACCGGGAGGGCCGGGTCGTCGGGCCGGGCGACATGGCGGCCCAGCTCCGCCAGGTGCTGGAGAACATCCGGGCGGTCCTGGCCTCGCTCGGCGGCGTGCCGGGGGACGTGATCTCGCTGACCCACTACACCACGGACATCGAGGCCTTCATGGCCTGCGGGCCGATCCGCGCCGCGTTCTTCGCCAAGCCCTACCCGGTCACCACCACGGTCGAGGTGCGCCGGCTCTACCATCCGGACCTGGTGATCGAGATCGCCGCCATCGCCGAGATCCCGCGCGACCGCTTCCGCAACCCGGCGGAGGTTGGGTGAGGGAGCGGATTCAAGTCGTTTGCGGCGCCGGCGTCGAAGGGACGATGGCAATGAAATCGGACTACCTCATCGACCGCGAGACCCTTGCTTTGTTGAGAGAGCTGTACCGGCAATCACGCGAGGAGCATCCGGCGTGCGAGATCGGCTTTGGCTGGGGCAGCGATTCGACGGGCCGGATGGGCGTGAACTGCGGCCTGTACTACGACAGGAGTCAGCCCATGCCCCCGATCTATCTCTATGAGGATGTCTCGATCCACATTGCCTTTCCAGAGAACACGCCGCAGGAACTGAAGGCTGGCGTCATCTGCTTCCGCGGCAACCACTTCGAGATACTGCCGGTCGAGGATTTCGCGCGCGAGCAACTTGTCGAGGGCATCTTGGAGCAAGGTCCGGAATGACGGAAACCGAGCCGAGGCGGGCATGGGTCTGGATAGCGTCGAACTGGTGATGGCCTTCGAGGAGGAGTTCGAGATCGAGATCCTCGACGAAGAGGCGGAGCAGATCATCACGGTCGGGGACGCCCGGGATTGCATCGTCGGCAAGCTTAGGGCGCGGGCCGGGGATCCGGAGGCGGTCGATGCGGAGGAGGTCTGGTCGCGAGTCAGGGCGATCGTCGTGAATCTTCTTGGTGTCAGGCCGGAAAAGGTCACGCCCGAGGCCGCCTTCATCGACGACCTTGGCGTGGACTGATCCATGACCAAAGTCGCCGGCGTGATCCTGGCGGGGGGGCTGTCGCGGCGCATGGGCGGCGGCGACAAGGCGCTGCGCCCGCTGGTCGGCCGGCCGGTGCTGGCCCACGTGATCGCGCGGGCGCGGCCGCAGGTCGCGGCCCTGGTGCTCAACGCCAACGGCGATCCCGGGCGCTTCGCCGAGTTCGGTCTGCCGGTCGCGCCCGACCTGGTCGAGGGCTTCGCCGGGCCGCTGGCCGGCATCCTGACCGGCCTGGCCTGGGCGGAAGCCGAGGTGCCGGGCTGCCGCTGGCTGGCCAGCTTCGCCTGCGACGCGCCCTTCCTGCCCGAGGACCTGGTCGCCCGGATGCTGGCGGCGGTCGAGGCCGAGGGCGCGGAGCTCGCCTGCGCGGCCTCGCGCGGCCGCGCCCATCCGGTCTTCGGGCTCTGGCCGCTCCGCCTGCGCGCCGACCTGGAGGCGGCGATGCGCGAGGAGGAGATCCGCAAGGTCGACCGCTGGACCGCCCGCCACCGCCTGGCGACGGTCGACTTCCCCGAGGTCGAGACCGCCGAGGGCCTCTTGGACCCCTTCTTCAACGCCAATCGCCCCGAGGACCTGGACGAGGCGGCGCGGCTGGCCGCCCTGCTCGCCTGAGGACTCCGCGCAACCGCCGGGCCGCCGTCATCAAGGTGTCATGGCCCTGGGGTATAGCCAGCGGATGATCTGGCCCCGTCGCCCGGCGCTTCCCTTTTGCTTACGCCAGCGCCCGACCTCCCGCGACCGCCAGCCCCCCAGACGAGGACCCGGCATGGCAGCCACAGCGACCCGACTGAAGACGGCGGTTCACCAGCAGTCCCTGAGATCCAAGCGCGGCTTGCTCGAACGGCTCTTCGTCTGGGCCTTCTCAGGCCTGGTCTATCCGCAGATCTGGGAAGACCCGGAGCTCGACATGGCGGCCCTGAAGCTCGGCCCCGGCCAGCGGCTGGTGACCATCGCCTCGGGCGGCTGCAACGTCATGAGCTACCTGACCGCGCGGCCGGCGGAGATCCTCGCCGTCGACCTCAACCCGGCCCACGTCGCCCTGACTCGCCTGAAGCTGGCGGCGGTCCGCGAGCTGCCGAACCACGAGGCCTTCTTCCGCTTCTTCGGCCACGCCGACGAGAAGGCCAACGTCCGCGCCTACGACCGCTTCATCCGCGACCGCCTGGACCCGGAGAGCCGGGCCTACTGGGAGGCGCGGCGCACCCTCAAGGGCCGTCGGATCAACCTCTTCGCGCGCAACGTCTACCGCTTCGGCCTGCTCGGCCGCTTCATCGGCATCGTCCACCTGCTGGCCAGGCTCTACGGCCGCAATCCCGGGCGCATGCTGAGCGCCCGCAGCCTGGAGGAGCAGCGCCGGCTCTTCGAGACCCAGCTGGCGCCGCTCTTCGACACCCGGCTGATCCGCTTCCTCTGCCGGCTGCCGGTCTCGCTCTACGGCCTGGGCATCCCGCCGGCCCAGTATGACGCCCTGGCGGCCTCGGGCGGCGGCGACGTGGCGCTGGTGCTGCGCCAGCGCCTGGGCCGCCTGGCCTGCGACTTCTCCTTCGAGGACAACTACTTCGCCTGGCAGGCCTTCGGCCGTCGCTACGACCGGGAGGGCCGCGGCGCGGTCCCGCCCTACCTGCGCGGCGCGGCCTACGAGACGGTCCGCGACCGGGCCGCGACGGTTCGGCTCGAGCTCGCCTCGATGACCGAGTTCCTGGCCGCGCAGCCGGCGGCGAGCTGCGACCGCTTCGTCCTGCTCGACGCCCAGGACTGGATGACCCCGGCGAAGATTCGCGACCTCTGGGCCGAGATCACCCGCACGGCGCGGCCCGGCGCCCGGGTCGTTTTCCGCACGGCCGGCGAGGAATCGCCCCTCGACACGGCGCTCGCAGTAAAAATCCTGGGGCAATGGGCCTATGACGCCCAGGCCTGCCGAGATATGGTGGCCAAGGACCGTTCGTCCATCTATGGTGGCTTCCATCTCTATGAGCTAAGGGATTGAAGCCGCAATATGTCGTCCCACTCGGCCGCACACGCGGCTGCGATGGACCGCCTCTACAGGGTCCAGCGCCATGTCTACGATATCAGCCGCAAATACTACCTGATCGGCCGCGACCGGATGATCGCCGAGCTCGCGCCGCCGCCGGGCGGCCGCGTCCTCGAGATCGGCTGCGGGACGGGGCGCAACCTGGTCGCCGCGGCCAAGCGCTATCCCGAGGCTCACTTCTTCGGGCTCGACATCTCGCGTGAGATGCTGCGCTCGGCGGAGTCCGCGGTACGCCGCGCCGGGGTGAGCGATCGGGTGACCCTGATCGAGGGTGATGCGACGCTCTTCGATCCGTTGGCCAGCCTCGGGATTTCCAGCTTCGACCGGGTCTTTGCGTCCTATTCGCTCTCGATGATCCCGCCCTGGACCCACGCCCTGCGCCACGCCTTGGCCCTGACCGCGCCCGGCGGCGCCCTCTCGGTGGTCGAGTTCGGGCTCTGCGAGGGCTGGCCGGACTGGTGCCGACGGACGCTCTACGCCTGGCTCGCCAAGTTCCGGGTCTCGCCGCGCGAGACCCTGATGCCCGTGATGACGGCCGCGGCGGCCGAGGTCGGCGCGACGCCGAAGGCGATGCCCCTGTGGCGCGGCTACGTCACCTACATCCGTGTCGAGCGGCCGGAGGCGACCGTCGCGCCCTGATCCGCGCCGCCTCGCCTCGGCACGGACGGCCCAGACGGATCTCAAAGAAAGCTGGCGATCTCTGCCAGCGGCTTCTTGATCGTCGCGTGGCGGGGGATCCTGGCGTCGGCCGCGGGGTAGCCGGTGACCAGCAGGACGAAGGGCCGCTCGCTGTCCGGCCGGCCGCAGATCTCGTTGAGGAAGCCCATCGGCTTGGGGGTGTGGGTCAGGGTCGCCAGCCCGGCGTGGTGCAGGGCGCATATGAGAAAGCCGGTCGCGATGCCCACGGATTCGCTCACGTAGTAGTTCTTGAGATCCTGGCCGGCCTCGGGACCGCCGCGGCGCTGGGCGAAGATCGCGATCAGCCAGGGCGCGGTCTGAAGGAAGGGCTTCTCGGCATCGGTGCCGAGCGGCTCCAGGGCCTGGAGCCATTCGGCGCCGGCCTTGCCGCCGTAGAAGGCGCGCTCCTCGGCCTCCGCCTTCTCGCGCACCAGGGCCTTGGTC
The DNA here is from genome assembly GCA_030066685.1 of Kiloniellales bacterium. Classification (NCBI taxonomy): domain Bacteria; kingdom Pseudomonadati; phylum Pseudomonadota; class Alphaproteobacteria; order Rhodospirillales; species Kiloniellales bacterium. The sequence goes on from JASJBF010000048.1 coordinate 20,626, forward strand.
GCCGGGTCGCCGATCGCGGCGAAATGCCAGGGCTGGTGGTTGGCGCCGCTGGGCGCCGTGCCGGCGGCCCGGATGCAGGTCTCGACGATCGCGCGCGGCACCGGCCGGTCCGAGAAGTCGCGCAGGCTGTGCCGGCGCCGGATCTCTTCGTGGAAGGCCTCGGCCCGGGCCAGCATCTCCGGCTCCGGGTAGGCCCGGAAATCGCTCAGTGGCAGGGTCTCGTGGTCTGGCATCGGACCTCTCTTCAAGCTCGTCGGCGACCTCGGACCGCTCAGTAGCACGAAGCGGAAGCCGGACGAAGCACCGAGGCCCGAACGTCGCGCGATGCCGTGGCATACCAAAGGCCACTTAACATCCGCCCGGCCGACGCCTAGATTGAAGGGGTCGGCCGGCGGCGCGCCGCCAGGCCGGCGGAGCGCGCGGCGGGCAGGAGCGACATCGGTGACGGAGCGGAAGGAGAGGCTCGACCTGGGGGTCGTGGTGGAGCGGCGCGAGGCCGACAACCCCTGGATCGACCACAGCTGGCACGCCGTGGCCGTGATCGTCGGGGCGGCGCCCCTGGACCCCCTCGGGCCCTGGCGGCAGCTGGCCGAAGGCGAGGGCTGGGTCCAGTTCCACGCCGGCACCTTGCCTCTGGAGTTGTTTCGCCGCGAGACCCAGGGCTACAAGGTCATCCTCTCCCAGGACCCGCCGCGGCTCTTCGTCGTGCTTCGCCAGGTCGAGGACCCGGAGTCGCCGCACGACCTGGCGCCCTTCCTGGTCACCGCCTGCCCTTACGAGGCCCAGGACTACCTGGACGTCGGCGACGATCAGGTCGAGCCGGTGACCATGCCCGAGGCCGTGGCCGCCTTCGTCAAGGCCTACTGCGACGAGCACCACGTCGAGGAGGTCTTCCACAAGCGCAAGCGCAAGCCCCACGATCCCCGGAAGGCCGGCTTCGGACAGCGCCAGGGCGCGGCGCGGGCGGGCAACGGCCGGGACGCCGGAAACGGCCGGGGCGCGGACTGATGGCGGGCGCGGACGAAGAACCCGGAAACGGCGGGGCTTTCCTGGCCCGCTGGGCGCGGCGCAAGGGTGAGCAGCGCCAGACGACGCCGTCGGCCGATCCGGAGCCGGCGGAGGCCGGCGGGCCCGGCGAGGTCGAGTCTGCTGGGGAGGCGGAGCCGCCGCTGCGGGTCGAGGACCTGCCGGACATCGACAGCCTGGACGAGGGCTCGGACTTCACGGTGTTCCTCAAGGAGGGCGTGCCGGAGAGCCTGCGCCGGCGGGCCCTGCGCCGGCTCTGGCGCCTGAACCCGGTCTTCGCCAACCTCGACGGCCTTGCCGAGTACGACGAGGACTACCACACCGTCCTCGACCTGCCCGGGGGCGTGAAGACCCTGTTCAAGGCCGGCAAGGGCATGGTGCAGCCCGAGACGGAAGAGCCGCCGGCCACGCCCGAGGAGGTCGCCGCCGCCGAGCCGCTGCCGGAGACCGGGGCGCCCGGGACGGAAGCGGAAGGCCCTGCAAGCCTGCCCGAAGAGCCTGCAACGCCGCCGCCCGAGGCTCCGGAGCCCGAGCACAAGACGCCGGGCGCCGCCGACGCGGCAGTTTCGCCGGCCGAGCCGGCACCGGTGGCGCGCGGCAGCGCCGTGAAGCGCCGCTGGGGCGCTTTCGAAGCTTAGGTATTTCAGATCCTTGGTGCTGCGGCCGGGGGGTGAGGGACGCGCCTTCCCGGTCGGAGACTCCTCGCCGACGGCGGCGCCTGCGGGCCGTCGTCCGGGCAGGGACCGGGACGGCCCGCCGAACCGCTGGCCGCTGTTTCGCATCTGCAGCAAGGCCACCGGTTGACTTGCCGTCTCAACCGGCGTCTAATTTCTTAAAGTCAATAAAAGCCGCATCTTAGGTGGGGTTTCTCGAAACTCTACAGACCGTGGAACCACGCCAGGACAGCGGGCAGGGGTGAACAACACTCCGGGGTACCAGGAGCGAGACGCGTATTGGCGAAGTCTGCCGCGAAGCCCGAAGTGCCTGAGGAAGACCAGCTCAGGGCGCAGTGCTATTGGCTACTGGCGCGGCTGTTGGCCTGCGCGCCGGATCGCGATTTCCTGGCTCAGGTCGGGCGCCTCAAGGGCGACGAGACGGATCTCGGCCGGGCGATCAACGCGCTGGTCGCGGCGGCCCGGGGGGCCTCGACCTCGGCCCTCGAGGAGGAGTACTTCAACCTCTTCATCGGGGTCGGCCACGGCGAGCTCGTGCCCTATGCCTCCTATTACCTGACCGGATTCCTGCACGAGAAGCCGCTGGCCAACCTGCGGCTCGACATGACCCGGCTCGGCATCGCCCGGGCCGAGGGCGTGACGCAGCCGGAAGACAACATCTCGTCGCTCTGCGAGATGATGGCCGGCATGATCATGGGCGACTTCGGCGCGCCGGTCGATCTGTCCGCCCAGCATTCCTTCTTCGAGAGACACATCGGATCCTGGGCGCCCCGGTTCTTCGAGGACCTGGAGGCTGCCCGCAACGCCGCCTTCTACATGCCGGTCGGCACGATCGGCCGGCTGTTCATGGCGGTCGAGAACGAAGCGTTCAAAATGGCGGCCTAGCGCCCAAAGGCAAGAGCAACGTGGGGGGCCGGCCCCGCTAGGCAGTTTCCGGTCGATGGCTTCACCCAAGTGGGAAGGTGAGCAGATGAGCGAGAAGAAAGAAGCAGAGACCATCGGTCGGCGCGATTTCTTCCGGAAGGCTGGTCTCGGGGCGGGCGCCGCGGGCGCCGTCGCCGCCGCGATCTCCCGGACGCCTGCGAAGGCGGCCGAGGCCGGCGGCAAGGCACCCGGTGGCAAGGGCTACCGGGAGACCGAGCACGTGAAGAAATACTACGATCTGGCCAGGTTTTAGGGACACAGGAGAGGTCAATGCTGACACGTAAGGCGAATGGGGTTGCGAAAGGCCCCCGTTTGTCAAAGGCGCTGTCCGGCCTTGCCGGCAGTGCAATTGACCGCCGTTCCTTCCTGAAGCGATCCGGACTGGCCGTGGGCGGTGCCGCGGCGGCTTCGGGTCTCTCCTATGGGATGGTGAAGAAGGCCGAGGCCGCGGCGGCCGGTGCGACCGGCAACGTCACGCTCGTGAAATCGGTCTGCACCCACTGCTCGGTGGGCTGCACGGTCGTGGCGGAAGTCCAGGACGGCGTCTGGATCGGGCAGGAGCCCGGTTGGGACAGCCCCTTCAACCTTGGGGCTCACTGCGCCAAGGGCGCCTCGGTCCGCGAGCACGCGCACGGCGAGCGCCGCCTCAAGACTCCGACCAAGCTGGTTGGCGGCAAGTGGCAGGAGGTCTCCTGGGAAGACGCCATCAACGAGATCGGCGACCAGATGCTGCAGATCCGGGAGAAGTCGGGTCCGGATTCGGTGTACTGGCTCGGCTCGGCCAAGCACAACAACGAGCAGGCCTATCTCTTCCGCAAGTTCTACGCCTTCTGGGGCTCCAACAACGGTGACCACCAGGCGCGGATCTGCCACTCGACCACGGTCGCAGGTGTTGCCAACACCTGGGGCTATGGCGCGATGACCAACAGCTACAACGACATCCACAACTCGCGCGCCATCTTCCAGATCGGCGGCAACCCGGCCGAGGCGCATCCGGTCGCCATGCAGCACATGCTCAAGGCGAAGGAGCAGAACAACGCGCCCTTCATCGTCTGCGACCCGCGCTTCACGCGGACCGCGGCCCATGCCGACGAGTACGTGCGGCTTCGTCCGGGCAGCGACGTCGCCCTGATCTGGGGCATCATGTGGCACATCTTCCAGAACGGCTGGGAGGACAAGGAGTTCATCCGCCAGCGCGTCTGGGGCATGGACCAGATCAAGGCCGAGGTTGCCAAGTGGACCCCGGAAGAGACCGAACGCGTGACCGGCGTTCCGGGCTCGCAGCTCAAGCGCGTCGCGCGCACGCTGGCCAACAATCGCCCCTTCACCATCATCTGGTGCATGGGCGGTACCCAGCACACCAACGGCAACAACAACACCCGCGCCTACTGCGCCCTGGGCCTGTCCCTCGGCGTGATCGGGACCTCGGGTGGCGGCGCCAACATCTACCGCGGCCACGACAACGTCCAGGGCGCCACGGACATGTGCGTGCTGTCGCATTCCCTGCCGGGCTACTACGGCCTCAAGACCGGGTCGTGGAAGCATTGGGCCAGGGTCTGGGATGTCGAGTACGACTATCTGCTCGGGCGCTTCGCCAGCAAGGAGCTGATGGAGAGCAAGGGCATCCCGGTGTCGCGCTGGGTCGACGGCGTGCTCGAGGCCAAGGAGAACATGGACCAGCCGGACAACCTCCGGGCCATGGTTTTCTGGGGACATGCGCCGAACTCGCAGACCCGCGGCCTCGACATGAAGAAGGCCTTCGAAGAGCTCGACCTGCTGGTCGTGATCGATCCCTATCCGACGGTCTCGGCGGTCATGCACGACCGCACCGACGGCGTCTACCTGCTGCCGGCGGCGACGCAGTTCGAGACCTACGGGTCGGTGACGGCTTCCAACCGCTCGCTGCAGTGGCGGGAGAAGGTCTTCGAGCCGCTCTTCAAGTCGAAGACGGATCACGAGATCATGTTCCTGCTCGCCGAGAAGCTCGGCTTCGCGGAGGAGATGTTCAAGAACATCGAGGTCAACGGCAAGGAGCCGCTGATCGAGGACATCACCCGCGAGTTCAACAAGGGCACCTGGACCATCGGCTACACCGGGCAGTCGCCGGAGCGGCTGCGCTCGCACATGGCCAACCAGGCGACCTTCGACAAGACCACCTTGCAGGCGGTCGGCGGGCCCAACGACGGCGAGTATTACGGCCTGCCCTGGCCCTGCTGGGGCACGGCGGAGATGGGCCATCCCGGGACCCCGATCCTCTACGACACCTCGAAGCCGGTCGCCGAAGGCGGCCTCTGCTTCCGGGCGAGGTTCGGCGTCGAGAAGGACGGCGACAACCTGCTGGCCGAAGGCAGCTACCCGGTCGGCTCCGAGATCCAGGACGGCTATCCGGAGTTCACCATGGCCATGCTCAAGAAGCTTGGCTGGGACGGGGAGCTGACCGACGACGAGCGGGCCACCATCGAGAAGATCGCCGGTGACAAGACCAACTGGAAGACCGACCTTTCCGGCGGCATCCAGCGGGTCGCGATCAAGCACGGCTGCGCGCCCTTCGGCAACGCCAAGGCGCGGACGGTGGTGTGGAACTTCCCGGATCCGGTGCCCCTGCACCGCGAGCCGCTCTACACCTCCCGGCGTGATCTCGTGGCCGACTACCCGACCTACGCGGACAAGCAGGCCTATCGTCTGCCGACCCTCTATGAGTCGATCCAGAAGACGGATCACACGGGCGAGTACCCGCTGATCCTGACCTCCGGACGCCTCGTGGAGTACGAGGGCGGCGGCGACGAGTCCCGCTCGAACCCCTGGCTGGCCGAGCTCCAGCAGGACATGTTCGCCGAGATCAACCCCTACGATGCCAACCAGAACGGCATCAAGGACGGTCAGATGATCTGGCTGCATACGCCGGAGGGGGTCAAGGTCAAGGTCAAGGCCATGGTCACCGAAAGGGTGGCGCGCGGCGTGACCTTCATGCCGTTCCACTTCGGCGGTCACTTCCAGGGCGAGGACCTGCGGGCCAAGTACCCCGCCGGCGCCGACCCCTATGTCCTGGGCGAGGCGGCCAATTCCGCCTTCACCTACGGCTACGACTCAGTGACCCAGATGCAGGAGACCAAATGCAGTCTCTGCCGTATCGAGCCTGCATAAGGAGGACCTAAGCTATGGCACGTATGAAATTCCTCTGCGACGCCGAGCGCTGCATCGAATGCAACGCCTGCGTCACCGCGTGCAAGAACGAGCACGAGGTCCCCTGGGGTGTGAACCGTCGGCGGGTCGTCACCATCAATGACGGCAAGCCGGGCGAGCGCTCGATCTCGGTCGCTTGCATGCACTGCTCGGACGCGCCCTGCATGGCGGTCTGCCCGGTGGACTGCTTCTACCAGACCGACGAGGGCGTGGTCCTGCATTCCAAGGACCTCTGCATCGGCTGCGGCTACTGCTTCTACGCCTGCCCCTTCGGGGCACCGCAATACCCGCAGGCGGGCAACTTCGGCAGCCGCGGCAAGATGGACAAATGCACCTTCTGTGCGGGTGGGCCCGAGGAGGACATGTCCTCCGACGAGTTCCAGAAGTACGGGCGCAACCGTCTTGCCGAGGGCAAGCTGCCGCTTTGTGCCGAGATGTGCGCGACCAAGGCGCTGCTTGCTGGCGACGGCGACACGGTGTCCGACATCTACCGCGAGCGCGTCGTCGCCCGCGGCTTCGGTTCGGGCGCCTGGGGCTGGGGCACGGCCTATCAGCAGAAGACGGGCTCCTAGGCCTACGTCCCCGTCCGGGGATCGGAAGACGGTGCGGGGGCGGCTCGAAGGCCGCCCCCGTCGCCGAATCGGAGCAGCGCCCGAGGTGGCCGCTGAGCCTGCTTTTGGGTTAGTCTTCAGCAATGCGATCGGGGGCGCCTGCGGCCTCCGACGCGGCTGGCTCAACGTGAGACGAAGGACGGTGAAGCGATGTCCACGCGCAGTTTGAAGATCGGGCTCTGCCTTGCGGCGGCGGCCGCGGTGGCGGCCCTCGGCGCCTGCCGGAAGGAGGAGCAGGGTCGGATCCGCAGCTTCGAGCCGGGCGTCTACAAGGGCCAGGACGACACGCCGCTGGACTCGGCGGTGGTCGACGACCTGCGCGAGCGGGCCCGGCGCCAGGCCGGCGGATAGCGCTGGCAACCGGAAAAGAGACTTCGGGAGAAGACGGAGATGAGAGTGCTTTCGCAACGATCCCGCCGGGGCGGCCTGCGTCTGGCCGCCTTCCTGGTCCTCGGGCTGGCGCTGCTGGCCGCGGCGGCCCTGTCCCCTGAGGCGGCCCTGGCTCAGGCGACCCGCGGCGACGTGGCCCAGGAGACCCCGACCGGCGGCAACATCCCGGGCAACTCGCTGGGCTCGGCCAGCGACACCGAGATCTGGCGTCAGGTGCGCCGGGGCGTGCAGGGCACGGTCTCGATTCCCGATCCCAATGCCGCCCAGCTGATCCAGTCCCAGGGCGAGAGCTGGCGGGCCTGGCGCAACGGCCCGCTCTCGACGGTCGGCGGTTGGGCCATGCTGGGCATGGTGATCCTGCTGGCCCTGTTCTTCGCCCTGCGCGGCCGGATCAAGATCGACGCCGGGCCCGCGGGCCGTACGGTCGAGCGCTTCAATGCCATCGAGCGCTTCGCCCACTGGCTGACCGCGGTCTCCTTCATCGTGCTCGCGATCACCGGGCTGAACCTGCTCTACGGGCGCTACGTGCTGCTGCCGATCATCGGCGCTGACGTCTTTTCGGATCTCACCAGCGCCGGGAAGTACGCGCACAACTTCATCGCCTTCGCCTTCATGCTGGGCGTGGTGATGATGGTGGTGCTCTGGATACGCCACAACATCCCGAACCGCTACGACCTGATCTGGCTGTCCAAGGCGGGCGGGCTCTTTGCCAAGGGCGTGCATCCGCCCTCGAAGAAGTTCAACGCCGGCCAGAAGGTCATCTTCTGGGTGGTCGTGCTCGGCGGCATCTCGATCAGCCTCTCGGGCATCGCGCTGCTCTTTCCCTTCGAGTTCAAGTTCTTCGAGGGCACCTACGCGGTCCTCAACGTCTTCGGCGCCGGCCTGCCCGAGACCCTGACCCCGATGCAGGAGATGCAGCTCTCGCAGCTCTGGCACACCGTCGTCGGCCTCTTCCTGACCGCGGTGATCCTGGCCCACATCTACATCGGCTCGGTCGGCATGGAGGGCGCCTTCGCCGCCATGGGCTCGGGCATGGTCGACGAGAACTGGGCGCGGGAGCACCACAACCTCTGGATGGCCGAGCTCAAGGGCGAGCCGATGCCGGACATCGGCGGCCACGGCGACGGCAAGCCCCAGCCGGCGGAGTAAAGGGGGAAGCTGGAGGGAGCCCGATGCGGGTAACGACGCTGATCTTCGCGGCCGTGCTCCTCGGCGCGGCCAGCCTGGGTTTGTCGGGCCGGGCCCTGGCCCTGACCCAGCAGGAGGCCGAGCGCAAGGTCGCCGAGGCCTTCGGGGTCGAGGTCCTCAGCAAGCACACCCGCGCCGGCGAGATCGACGGCCGGGCCGTTTGGTTCCTGACCGTGATGAACCCGGGCGGCACCTTCAACGATGCCTTTCAGGTCAACACCCTGGCGGTCGACCAGGAGACCGGCGAGCTGGTGCCGGCCTTCCGCCACAGGGCGAGCGGCTACGAGCTGCCCGGCGCCGCCTCCCTGGACGACCAGTCCGGCGTGCGGCCCGACATGAGTGGCTCGGGACCGTGGCGCTGAGCCGGTCGTGACCTGAGGCGCCCGCCTTGCTCAGCCAGGGACAAGGAGCGCGACAGACGGTGTTCCCCGGACAGAAGCCGAGATCCCGACTCGCCGCTCCCCTGGCCGCCTGCTTGGCCGCGGCCCTGGCCCTGGTTCCGCTGCCGAGCGGCGCCGAGCTCGCCGGCCACGGCGGCTTCGTCAAGGGCGTCGGCGTCTCGCCCGACGGCCGCCGGGTGATCAGCGCCGGCTTCGACTACACCGTCATACTCTGGGACCTGGAGACCCAGACCCAGCTGCGGGGCTTCTATGAGCACGAGGGCGCTGTCAACGCAGTGTCCTTCCTGCCGGAGGGCGAGCGGGCGATTTCGGCCGGCGACGACGGCACCTTGAGGCTCTGGGACGTCGCCTCTGGAGACCTGCTGCACACCTTCGAGGGGCATCAGGGCAAGGTGGCCGCGGTCGCGGTCGCGCCGGACGGCCGCCTGGCGGCCTCGGCGGGCTGGGACCGCACGGTGCGCTTCTGGGACCTCGAGTCCCGGCGCCCGGCCCAGGTCCTCAACGGCCACGGCAACAACGTCAACGCCGTCGCCTTCTCGCCGGACGGCACGCAGGTTCTGACCGGCAGCTACGACGGCGCCCTGCGGCTCTGGCGGGTCGCCGATGCGACCTTGACCGCGACCCTCAAGGGCCACGACTTCGGGGTCACGGCCCTGGCCTTCACCCCCGACGGGCGGCGCGCGGTCTCGGCCAGCGTCGACCAGTCCCTGCGCCTCTGGGACCTGGAGAGCGGCCGCGAGACGGCCGTGCTGCTGGGCCACGAGGGCTCGATCTTCGCGGTGGCGGTTTCGCCCGACGGCCGCACCGCCGCGACCGGCGGGGTCGACCGGGTGCTGCGCCTCTGGGACCTGGTCGAGGGCAAGGAGGTGAAGCTCTTTCTGGGCCACGACGAGCCGGTCTGGTCCCTGGCCTTCTCGCCCGACGGGCGGCAGCTGATCTCGGCCGGGGCGGACGAGGTGCTCAGGGTCTGGGACATCGCGACCGGGCTCGAGGTCGGGACCCCGGACCGCCAGTGGAACACGGTCAAGGCGGAGCTGCCGCCGGACGACGGGAGCCGCGGTGCAGCGCTGTTCCGCAAGTGCGGGGTCTGCCATTCGGTGCGCTCAGAGGGCGGCAAGCGCGCGGGCCCGACGCTCTACGGCCTCTTCGGGCGGCGCGCCGGCACGGTCGCCGGCTACAGGTACTCCAAGGCCTTGACCGGCAGCGACCTGGTCTGGACCGAGGAGACGGTCGACGCGCTCTTCGCCCAGGGACCCCACGTCTTCACGCCGGGGTCCAAGATGCCGCTGCAGCAGATGCCCAAGGCCGAGGACCGGGCGGAGCTGATCGCCTACTTGAAACGCGTCACGGCACCGGCCAAGTGAAAGGGCGCGGGCTTCCGGGCCGCTTTCGGCACCGGGCGGGCGCGACCGGATCGTGTGTTCGCTGGAGGGAAGGACAGAATGAAGGCTTTCATCGCCGGAACCGCGGCCGCGGTCCTGATCGCCGTGATCGCGGGCGTGGTCATGAACGTCGCCGGGCCGAGCTCGGCCACCAAGTTCTCGACGGACTCGGTCCGCCTTTCCGACTAGTGTGGTGGTTCCTAAGTTCGTCATATCTAGGATCGCTTTTGCCGTCCTCTGGGGGCCTTGCAGGCCCCTCGGACGTCGTTGCGCGGCTCTTGTGATGCGCCAGCATCACCGCGACCCGCGCGCCTCGCCGAGAACCCCGCAAGGCCGTCCTAGATATGACGA
>JASJBF010000049.1 GCA_030066685.1 Kiloniellales bacterium
CACGCGCTTCCCAAGATCCACACCGATGATGCTAACCTTCTTCATGGATGGCCTCCCTTCGTTGGTCTTTGCGATAACCAACCTTGGCACATCGATGCCGTAAGGGGGCCATCCACCCCATCAAGTCCGGGCATGACATCCAGATTGGAAGGGCATCCGGGGTTTGTGTGAGCGCCCGAGGCCGTCAAGTCGACCCCCCACCTTTTTTCAGGGCCGCACGACGCGGACCTTGTAGGTCAGGACCGTCTGGCCGCCGGCCGGGACCTCCAGGGTCCAGGCGACCCGGGTCGCGGTCTCGGTCTCGTGGCTCGCGCTCTGGTCCAGGATCTTCCAGCCCGGCGGCAGGTCGCCGGTGACCTTGACCGTTACCGGCCGCGCCTTGGCGTTGCGCAGGGTGACCTCCTGGGCCGCCTCGAAGCTGCCGGCCGCGAGCTGCTCGAAGGCGGTCTGCCGTGCCTCGCCGGTCACGTCGAAGGCCTGACCCAGGGCGACCTCGACCTGCTCGCCCTCGGCGGTGTGGCGGATCCGATCCTCGCCCAGGAACAGCGGCGGCGCTTCGCCGCCCAGGCCGTAGGCGCGCAGGATGCCGGCCGGCAGCGGCTTGCCCAGGCCGGCCCCAACTTCGTTCTTGAAGCGCAGCAGGGTCTGCGCCTTGACCGGCTCTATCTCGCCGCCACGGCCGAGCAGGCTTGCCAGCCCCTGCAGGCGGAACTCCTGCTCGAAGGGCACCTCGCCGGCGCTCAAGAGCGCGATCTGCTTGGTCTCGCGCGGCCGCAGCGAGACCGTGCGGCCCGGGTCGTAGACGTAGAGCTCGCCCTCGCCCCTGGGGGCCATCTCCGGGGCGTCGGCCATCGCCATGGCCCCGGCCACCCGAGCCCGTGCCCGCGGCTGGATCGGGCCGCCCACCCGGTTCACCGTACCGGCGACCAGGCGCAGGCGGGCGTCGGCGTAGCCGGTCATGCTCCCGTTGGTCAGGGTCGCCAGGCCGCTGATCGCCAGGGAGCCCGTCGCCTCGTCCAGGCGCGCGATGTAGTCGGCCTGCCAGGACAGGCCGCCGGTGAGATAGGACAACGCCACCGTGTCGCCGCCCTGGGACTCGACCAGGGCGCCGAGGGTCGGCGTTTCGGTCAGGCCCGCCGGAATCTCGCCGAAGATGATCCGACCGGGCAGATCCTTGCCGGTCTCGATCCGATCGCCGATCTTGAGGACCACGCCGTCCTGGACGCTGAGGACCCTGGCGTCCTCGATGGTCTCGGCGCCGGTCGCCGGATTGATCTGCGCCACTTTGACGCTCCGGCCGAGCGAAGCCTCGAGCAGGCGGTAGGGCGTCAGCAGGTCGAAGTGGCTGCTGAACTCGAGCACCCGCAGGTCCGGCCCCGAGAGGCTGACCGAACCGGGCTGCAGCAGCGGGCTGACGTCGGTAAGCCGCAGGCGCGCGGCGCCGGCCGGCAATTCGGCCCGGCGCGTCTCGACCACCAGGGCCAGGTCTTGGTTGTAGACGGTCAGCGACAGCGCCGCGCGCGCCTCGGCGCCGAGGCTGATCTCCGGCGTCTGGGCTGGGGCCGGGGCGGCGAAGGCGGTGGCGAGGAGGACGGCGAAGGCGGAAGTGACGGCGGGCTTGGGCAGGACGGACATCGAGGCTCACTCCGGTTGTGCGGCTAACATGGTGCTACGCCTGCCGATTCGCCAGTATCCCTTGATCGGGTATCTCGAAGTAGGGCAGCCGCGCGTGCCATGCCGTCGTGACCGAATCCCGGCTTGGCTCGAAGCCCGTCTCGGGCCGCGCTCGACGCAAGATCTGCGGAGAGGCCGATACCTTGGCAACCGTCACATCGTTACCTCGCCAGGTTGCCACCTGTGCCCGATCATCCAGCAAACGCTGCCGCTATCTGTGCCCTATCGAGAAGATGCCCGTTAACCATAAATATTAACCAAGTTATTGGCCGTTGCTGGCAACAACAAGTTCGTGCAATATTTGTGATAACCATGACCTAATTTTTAGGTAGATGGGGATTGGCAGACAACGGCGGGGCGGCGGCAGCCGTCGAGCCGAGTCGTGACCTGAAAGCGGCCGGGGCGAACCCGGCCCAACAGGGTGTTCTTGGGAGGATTCCTGCATGCTGCGCCGCCAGACGTCATTCGCAACCCTCGCCCTGCTGGCCCTCGCGGCCTGCGCGGAGACCGGGGGCAGCCCCGATCCCCTCGCGGAGAGCGCCCTGCGAGTCGAGGTCAAGAAGGCGACGGCCGCCTTTCGGCGCAACACCGCCTCGATCTACGACCTCAGGGTCGCCCTGGACATCGGCGAGACGCCCGCCACCATTCACAGCGTCGAGGCCGAGGTCGCGGGACAGGCCGGCCGGGTCCCGCTCAACGACGAGGGCGCCGGGGTCTACGCCGGAGCGATCCCCATGCCGCGCTGCAACGACACCGCCAGTCTGCGCTTCGTGGTCAGCACCGAATACCGTGAAGGCCGGCGCCGAATCATCGAGGAGATGGACGCGCCCGCCGAGGGATCGATCGAGATCCCGCTGAGCGGCCGGCCGCCGATCGACTGCGCCGGCTTCCAGCGCTTCTTCCTGCGCCACTTCACGGTCGACAACACCGAGGACGCGGTCGACGCCGAGCCCGGCGACGGCATCTGCGCCACCGAGGCCGACGCCCCCGAGGGGGCGGCGGTCTGCTCGCTGCGCGCCGCGGTCATGGAAGCCAACGCCCTGCCGGGCCCCGACCTGATCCTGATGCGCCGCGGCACCTACGAGCTGACACTCGAGGATACCGACAAGCTGGAGGCCGAGGGCGCGGCGCACGCCGAGGTCGGCGACCTCGACATCACCGATTCCCTGACCATCCTCGGCATCGGCGATCCCCGCAGCGGCATCGTCAAGGTCCCGAGCGTCGAGGCCGGCCAGCGCTTCCGTGTCTTCGAGGTCCACGCCTATCCGGAGGAGGGCGGCGACCTGGGACCGCGGGTCGAGTTCCGCAGCTTCCGGATCGCGCGCGGCCTGGCGGACGACGGCCCCGGCGGCGCGGTCCTCAACCGCGGCTCCCTGCGGATGGACCTGGTGCGCCTGAGTGAGAACCAGGTGGTCTTCGACGAGGACGGCGCGGCGGCGCAGCCCGGGGCCGGCGGCGCGATCGCCAATTTCGGCCGCCTGGTCATGTCCCGTTCGATCGTCCAGCGCAACCTGGTCGCCTCGGCCAGCGCCAAGACGCCGGACGCCGAGGGCGCGGAGCCTCGCCGCGGCCGCGCCGGCGGCATCTACAACGCCGCAGGCGCCTACCTGGAGGTCGAGGAGAGCCTGATCGGTGGCAACACGGCGCCCCTAGGCGGCGGCCTCTTCAACGAGGCCGGCGCGCAGCTCCGCCTGACCAACTCCACCGTCGGCGAGAACGAGTCCTTGGTCGCCGGCGGCGGCCTGGCCAACGCGGGCGAGGCGGTCTTCAACAGCGCCACCATCGCCTTCAACAAGTCCCTGAACGCGGCGGGCGGGATCGAGGCCCGGGGCCGGGTCGAGATCACCAACAGCATCGTTGCCGAGAACCGCTCGGAGGAAGGATCGGACTGTGTCGGCGAGATCGCCAGCAGCGGCGGCGGCAACGCCTTCGGCCAGGGCAACGACTGCAAGATCGTCTCCAGCTTCGGCAAGGACCTGCTGTCGGGCCGCTACGGCATCGAGGACGTCCTGCAGCTCAACGACGGCAACGTGCCCAGCTACGCCCTGAAGGAGATCGTCGGCAGCAGCCGCGTCTCGCTGATCGACCAGGGCGCCGCCGAGGGCGCCTGCACCGCGAAGGACCAGCGGGCCGCCGCCCGGCCCGCCGACGGCGACGGCGACGGCGAAAGCCGCTGCGACCCCGGCGCGGTGGAGTTCGACCGGCCCTAGCGGAGAAGGACGGCAGTACCTGCTCAGCCGCCGCCGGCAAGAGTCGAACCGGCGGCGGCCGAGTGGGCAAGACGATTCCCCATCCACCGGCACCGCGGGTTTCTTGCCCGCAGTCTGTCAGCGGCCTTCTCTTCCCAGACCCCGTCCCGCGTGGCTATCGTCTGAGTCTAGACGGAGTCCCGACGGGTCAGAGGAGAGAGCCATGGCCGAGGTCCAGAGCGTCCATCGCCGCTATCGCGCCTATGCGGGCTTCGTCACCACCCCGCAGTACTTCGACGACAGCCCGCAGCAGTTCCTGCAGATCGCGCCCAAGGGCACCGGGGTCCTGCAGCGGGTCAACCACATCCCCGACTACGCCTACGAGCTGGGGCAGCGCGCGCAGCACTTCGGCGTCCTGGAGGAATCCGCGATCTGCCTCGGTCGGTCCTTCTGCCAGGCGATCGGCCAGGTCGGCTCCAACTGGGTGCATTGCAACGGCACCTCGCCCGACGACATCCGGCGCATTTGCGATGAGATCTCCGACAAGGCCGGTGCCCGCTTCTTCATGGCGGGGCACTGCCTCGTCGAGGCCCTGCAGGAGATCGGCGCGAAGCGGATCACGGTGGCGAACGGCTACTACCGCGAGGACTGGTCCCGGGGAATCAACGGCTATCTCGAAGCCGCCGGCTTCGAGATCCTCTGGGCGGGCGACCTGATCGACCAGGGCATCCTCGCCAGCCACGAGGAGAAGCTTCGGATCGAGGCGGCGACCCTCTGGGACTATCCCGACCACATCATGACCGCCGCCGCCCTCGACGCACACGCCCGCGCGCCGCTGGCCGACGCGATCGTGCAGACCGGGGCCGGCTTCCGGATGCTGCAGGTGGTCGACGGGATCGAAGGCCAGAGCGGCAAGCCCGTGGTCGCCTCCGACTTCGCCCTCTACTGGGCGATGCTGAAGCACCTCGGGCTGACTGCGGCGCCCGGCTACGGCCACCTGCTCTCCACGCTTGGCTGAGGGCGGGACCGATGCACAAGATCCTGGTGCTTTGGGCCACGCCGCGTTCCACCTCCACGGCCTTCGAGTGGATGATGCGCATGCGCGGCGACCTGACCTGCTTTCACGAGCCCTTCGGCGAGCCCTGGTACCAGGGCGAGGACCCGCTCTGGCCGCGCCTCAAGCCCGACAGCCCGCGCACGCCGGGGCTGACCTTCGAGAGCGTCTGGGAGACCCTCAAGGCCGCGGCGCGCCACGGCCCGGTCTTCTCGAAGGACTTCCCGCACTACGTGGATCACCTCTGGACCGACGATTTCCTCTCTCATTTCACGCACAGCTTCCTAATCCGCGACCCGGCCAAGGTGGCGACCTCGATGTACAAGCACTGGCCCGACTTCGTCCTGAAGGAGATCGGCTTCGTGGAGCAGCGGCAGCTCTTCGACCGCCTCTGCGATCAGCAGGGCGAAGCGCCGCCGGTGATCGACAGCGACGACTTGCTGGAAGACCCCGAGGGGATCGTCGAGGCCTACTGCCGGGCCGTCGGCCTGCCCTTCATGCCGGAGGCGCTGACCTGGGAGCCGGGGGCCCGCCAGGAAGTCAGCTGGTACGACGGCGGGTCCTGGCACGGCAACCTGCGCGACTCCGACGGGCTGAAGCCCCAGCCGCGGGACTACATCGACATCACCGAGGCGCCGGACCGGGTCAAGGAGATCTACGAGATTGTCCTGCCGCACTATCAGCGGCTCCACGCGCAGCGGCTGACCGCCACCGGCTCGGCCACTTAGAAGGCCGCAAGGCCGGCTCACGACGTGGTGCCGAAGTCGTCGCGGTGCTTGCCGATCGCGATGCGCGCCCGGGTTCCCTCCAGTTGCTGCCGGTCGGTCTCTGGGTCCATGCGCGCGCGCAGTTTTTCCGTTCGGAGGCCGATCGTCTCGATGCCGAGCTGGCCGGCCCGGCGCAGGCCGTCGAAGCGCGCCCCCGAGGCGATCTTCTTGCGTACCTGATGCGGCTGCCAGTGGTCCAGGTCGCGCGGCGTCGCGTCGCCTTCGAGGACCAGGTAGCCGGCGTCGACGGCGCCGCGGAGCAGTTCGGCGCCGGCGGGCGTGCGGACCAGGACGGCGTTGGTGCCCGGATCGTCGTCCAGCGTCTCCGCCGCGGGCGAGCCGCCCGGCCAGGTGTCGGCCGCGGCGATGTCCGCCGCCTCGCCGGTCCCGTCGGGACAGATCTTGCAGCGCCAGGGCAGGTGCCACTGCGAGGACTCCGTGCCCCAGAACTCGAGATAGGTCTTCTCGATCACCGCGCCGCTCTTCAGCACGAAGCGCGTGGGGCCCGGGCAGCCGTCGCCGCGGTAGCTGACCGCGGCCACGTCGTCGGGGTCGATCCCGTGCCGCGCGAGGAAGGCCTTCATGGCGAACGGCGGCATGATCCCGCCGCAGACCGGCGTCAGGAAATGGGTGATCAGATCGCCGACCCGCGGGTCGCGGCGCCCGAGCAGGCGGACGGCGGAAATGTCGCAGGGCTTGGCGACCAGGGCGAAGGGCGCACCGCGGTCCAGCATCGCGCCGAGGGCAGTCAACGGCGCCGCGGGACCGTAGCGCGACCCGGCGCCCGCGAGCAGCGCCTCGCGGCTCTCGCTGACCCAGGCCTGCCCGAAGGCGGGCCGCGCGCCGCCCGGCGCCACGTGGAGGACGGCGGCCACGGTGCCGCTGGCGAGCAGATAGTCGCAAAGCGCGGTCAGGGCGCCGCCGGTGGCGGCCTTGTGCCGGGTTTCCGGATCGGCGGCATGCGCCCTGTCGATCCTGACGTAGGGTCCCCAGACCTCGTCCAGCTGCGGCGCCGCTTCGGCCAGCGGCCCCGGCAGACCGGTCACGACCACGCCGGGACAGACGGCATAGATCGCCTCGGTTTCGTCTTCTAAGAGCGCTCTCCGCACGACCGGCCGCAGATAGCCGCCCGGGGCCACGGCCATCTCGAGCTTGTCCGGGAACATCGCGGCGCAGAGGCCGCAGCCGATGCACTTGCCCTCGTCCAGGATCCGCTGAAGGCCGTCGCTCGCCGTCACCGCGCGTCAGTTCCGTTCCGCCTCGGGCCTCCTGCACGCCCCGCGCACCGCGGGCCGTCGGTGGCCTGCTCAGACCGCTCAATCGAGGACTTCATCAAATTCGCCCTCAGCCCAATCGGACCAGAAGGGAACCCGGGTTTTCACGGGCCAGGGCTCCACGTCGTGGCGTCGGAAGAACTCGTTCTCCAGGTAGTTTCTCAGGTTGGCGCCATAGTAGATGATGTCTGATTGATAGACCGAGAAGACCGGGTTGCCTGCAGCCAAGGGCTCCGCAGGCAGATAGCGGTGCGAGAAGATCGGGATCAGCTTCGGCGCGGCTTCGTAGAAGGGCCTGAACGCCTCGATGCGCTCCGCGAGCGTTGCTGGCTTCGGTCCCCAGGCGGGCAGCCAAAGGTCGCTGTGCTCGATATCGAAGCAGAAACCCTCGAAGGGCCACGCCAAGCGCTTGGCGATCACCTCGGCTGGAGTCTTGGTCCAGTACGTGAAGCCGTCTGCCTCACTGCTCATGGTCTCGAGTAGGAAGCGAAGATCCGGTGGAAATCCGAAGCCCCACTTTCGCTCTGCGGCATCGATGTCCGCGGCGCTGAGCCCGGGTCCCCATTGGATTCGACCGGCGGTCTCGACGCGCAGCCTGTCGAGGAACGCCCGGTCCAGGGTCATTCGGTGGGCACGCCCGCAAAGGCCTCCGCCAGGAAGCCCATGGCGAGCTGCAGGCCGCGCTCGTCGATGGAGTGGCCGAGGCCGGGGCGGAGCTCATGGGTGACCGGCACCCGGTTCGCTTCCAGGGCCGCGACCGCGGCGGGCAGGGCCTGGGCCGGGACGACCTCGTCGGCCGCGCCGTGGGCCAGCAGCACCGGCGGCCGGTTCTTGATCTCCCCGGGCAGCAGCTCGGGCGCCAGCAGCGCGCCGGAGAAGCCGACGATGGCGGTGAGGCCGGCCGCGCGCCTGAGCCCGACGTGGAGCGCCATCATGGTGCCCTGGGAGAAGCCGACCAGGGCCAGGCGCTCCGCCGTCAGCCCCGCCGTCTCCAGCTCGACATCGAGGAAGCCGTCGAGGATCGGTGCCGCCAGGCGCACACCGCCCAGCATGGTCTCGGCCGTGCGCTCCTGGAGTGAGAACCACTGCCGGCCAAAGGGCGCCATGTCGCAGGGAAAGGGCGCGTGTGGCGAGACGAAGGCGGCCTCCGGCAGGACCTGGGCGAAGTAGGGCGCCAGCGAGATCAGGTCATTGCCGTCGGCGCCCAGGCCGTGCAGCAGGACGACCAGCTGCTTCGGCGCCTGGCCCGAGGCCGGCCCGTAGCGCGGCCCGTCGAGGTCGAAGGCTGTGGTCATGGGGGCTCCTCCTGCCGTTGCCGTGGTGATACGGCGGCGGCCCGGCCAAGGCAACGCTTCAGTCGCGGCGCGCTTCCGGGTACAAGGAGCGAGTCCTGCCACCGGTTGCGAAGGTCCGGCGATGCGGAAGCTCTACAAGAAGGACGGCGAGGACCTGCTTTACTGGGAGACCTGGGACGACGACGGCAAGCACATCATGCACTGGGGCACCGTCGGCGACGAGGGCGAGACCCAGGCGGTGCGCTCGGGCCTGTTCCGCGACGCCGAGAAGACCGTCGCCGAGGAAATGGCCCGGCGCGAGCAGGACGGCTACGCCGAGATCGACGAGGAGGATCTGCAAACCGTCATCGTCGAGTACCGGATCGGGACCTGGGAGCGCGAAGAGGAGGTGGAGGCGCACCTGGAACGGCGCTACGAGATCCAGGACTTGATGGACAACGCGCTCGGCTGGACCGGCCTCGGCCACTGCGACGGCGGTTCGATCGGCAGCGGCACCATGGAGGTCTGCTGCCTGGTGGTCGACGCCAAGATCGCCGCGCCGGTCATGGTGCAAGCCCTGAAGAAGGCCGGACAGCTCGAAGGCGCGGTGATCGCCCGGGAGCGCGACGACGGCTTCGAGGCCCTCTATCCGAGCGAGAACGGCCCGACCTCTGCCTAGATCTCACCAGCAAAAATCGGCGAGCCAGTACTAGCGCACTTCCCGATCAGACGCGTTCGCGTCTGGCCGGGAGTAGTGCGCTAATACCTTGAAGTTCGGGCATTACATCCGACCAGATGGATCGCAGAGCGATTCCATCTGGTCGGATAATGCCCTAGGTCCTGTGGACTCTAGGGATTCCCCTTAGGATCGATTTGTGATTCAAGACTGCTTTTTGGGGAGGCAGTCTTGGGTGTGATGGATCGTTTGGTGCTGAGCGACGCGGCGTGGGATCGGATGGCGCCGCTGATCATCGGCCGGCCCGACCAGAAGGGTTCGACGGGTCGGGACAATCGGATGTTTGTCGAAGGGGTGCTATGGATCGTGCGCACCGGCGCGCCCTGGCGTGACCTGCCGGCGGAGTTCGGTGAGTGGAACAGCGTCTTCCGACGCTTCAGCCGCTGGAGCCAGAAGGGCATCTGGTGGCGCATCTTCGAGGCGATGGCCGATGATCCGGACTTCGAGTATCTGATCGTCGACTCGACCATCGTCCGAGCCCACCAGCACGCGGCGGGGGCGAAAAAGGGGGGTCTGAAGATCAGGCCATTGGCCGCTCCCGCGGCGGGCTGAGCACCAAGATCCATATGGCCGTCCGCGGCCTGGGATGCCCCGTGCGCTTCACGCTGAGCGCCGGCCAAAGAGGCGATGCGCCGCAGGCCGGCACCCTGATGGAGGGCCTTCCCGCCGAGGCGGTGATGGCCGACACCGCCTATGACGCCGACCACATCCGCAAGGCGATCGCCGACAAAGGCGCCGTCGCGGTCATTCCCAACAACCCGTCCCGCACCAAGAAGCATCCCCTGGACAAGCATCTCTACGCCCAGCGCCACCTCGTCGAGTGCTGCTTCAGCAAGCTCAAGCAGTTCCGACGCGTCGCCACACGCTTCGAGAAAACGGCCCGGAACTACCTCGCAATCGTCACCCTCGCTGCAACCCTACTGTGGCTCAGGTAAATGTCCACAGAACCTAGGCCGCCCCTTCCTTGAAATCCGCCGGCACCACGTCGAGCTTGCGGACATGCCAGAGCAGGCGGGCGGCGACCCCGCGCCAGGGGCGCCAGGGCGCAGCCAGCCGGCGCATGCGCTTGGCGTCGGGGCGTCTCTTCAGGCCCTTGATCTTCTCCATCCCAATCATCAATCCGACGTCGTCGGCCGGCCAGACGTCGGGGCGGCCGTAGGAGAACAGCAGGAAGCATTCGGCGCTCCAGCGGCCGATGCCCTTGAGCTTGACCAGCTCCGCGATGGCCGCCTCGTCGTCCAGCGCCTCGACCGTGCCGAGGGCGACCCGTCCGGTGACCAGGTCCTCGGCGATGGCTCGGCCGTAGGCCGTCTTCTGACGGCTGAAGCCGAGCGTCCTCAGGTCCTCGTCGCCGAGGGTCAGGAAGGCCGCCGGTGTCACCTCCGCCTCGACCGCCTCCAGGCGCGCCTGCAGGCGCCCCCAGATCGCGTTGGCCGAGGCGACAGAGACCTGCTGGGCCACGATGATGCGCAGCAGGGTGTCGTAGGTCGGCGGCCGGTAGCGCAGGGGCGGCAGGCCGTGGGCCCGGTAGGCCCGGCCGAGGTCGGGATCGGCCGCGGCCAGGGCCTCGCAGCCCTCGGACAGGCTGGTCTCGCAGACGACGGGTCTCATGGCCGCGAGACTGGCCCGCCGGCCGGTCCCTGGCAAGCACACGCCGCCCCGCAGGCGACAGTCTGGTGACACTTGGCCGCCGGACGCCCTGCGCGACGAAGTCGCCGGCTCGGCGATCTCATGCTTCGACAGGCTCAGCATGAGGGTATTTTTCACCTCGTCCTGAGCCTGTCGAAGGGCGAGGTCGGCACTGTGTTGCAAGCCCTGCTCTTATGGGTCTCGGCCCCGCCCTTGCGGAGTCCGGGTCTGTTGTGAGCAAATGATTGCGGCATGGCCGACGTCGTCACCCGCTTCGCGCCTTCGCCCACGGGCCAGCTGCACCTGGGCCACGCGCATTCGGCGCTCTTCGCCTGGCACAAGGCGAAGGAGGCCGGGGGCCGCTTCCTGCTGCGCATCGAAGACATCGACCTGGGCCGCTGCCGCCCGGAGTTCGAGGCCGCGATCTTCGAGGACCTGGCCTGGCTGGGCCTGACCTGGGAGGAGCCGGTGCGCCGCCAGTCCGAGCAACTGGCCGACTACGAGGCCGTGCTGGAGCGCCTGACCGACGAGGGCCTGCTCTACCCCTGCTTCTGCACCCGCAAGGAGATCGAGGCCGAGGTTGCCGCCTCGGCCGCCGCGCCCCAGGGCCCCGAGGGCCCGCTCTACCCCGGGATCTGCCGCGGCCGCAGCCACCAGGAGCAGGTCCGGCGCATAGAAGGCGGCGCGGCCTACGCCTTGCGCCTGGATGTCACCGCTGCGACTCGCCTGGCCGGGCCCCTGACCTGGGAGGAGAAGGACCAGGCGACGGTCGCGGCCGAGCCCTCGAGCCACGGCGACGTGGTCCTGGGCCGCAAGGACGTGCGGACCAGCTATCACCTGGCGGTGACCCTGGACGACGCCAGCCAGGGCGTCACCCTGGTCACCCGGGGCGAGGACCTGCGGCCGGCGACCGACGTCCACCGCCTGCTGCAGGCCCTGCTCGACCTGCCGGTGCCGGTCTGGCAGCACCACGGCCTGGTCCTCGACAAGGCCGGCCGCCGCCTCGCCAAGCGCCACGACGCCCTCTCGATCCGCACCCTCCGAGAGACCGGCAAGTCCCCCGCCGAGGTCCGCGCCATGGCGGGGTTTCCGGATTGAGACTCGCAGAGTCCACGTACTCCCCTCACCCAGCTCCGGCTAAGGCTCGGCTGACGCCTCGCCAAGCCTGCACAACCCTCTCCCCGGGGGAGAGGGTGGGCGCGGCGCGAGCCGCGAGCGGGTGAGGGGTCGGCCCGCAGGGAAAGTTATTCAGTCTCGCTCCCGGCGCAGCGCCGGAAAGACGTAGTCCACCAGCACCGAGACCGGGAGCTGCCAGGCTTCGGCCTGGTTGTAGCGGCCCGCCATCACGACGACCGCGAGGTCGAGGCTGGGGAAAATCGCCAGGCGCTGGCCGCCGTTGCCGAAGCCGGCCATCCAACGCGCGCCGTCCTGCGACAGCCGGCCGAGCCACCATTGATAGCCGTACTCCAGCCCGCCCTCGATCTCGGCCCGGGCCTCGAAGGACTCTTCGAGCCAGGCCACCGGCACCAGCTGGCGGTCGCCCCAGCGGCCTCCGTCGAGCACCAGCCGGCCGAGCTTCGCCAGGTCGCGCGGCCGCAGCCGCAGGCCCGAGGCCGCCGCGGCCTCGCCGTCGCGCCCTTTCACCCACTCGGCGTCGGTGATCCCGAGCGGCGCGAAGAGCGTCTCCTCCGCGTAGTCGAAGAGCGGCTGGCCGCTGCCCTGGGCGATCAGCCGGGCGAGCAGCGCCGTCGCGCCGCCGTTGTAGACCCAGCGCGCGCCCGGCGCCGAGACGATCGGCCGCTCGAGCACGTAGCGGTAGCGGTCCGGCGCCCGCTCCATGGCGATCTCGCTGTTGCGCGGATCGCTATAGGGCAGGTCCTCGCTCCAGTCGAGCCCCATGGTCATGGTCAGCGCGTGGGCCACGGTGATGCGCCGGCGCACCGGATCCGCGGCGAGCTCGGGGTAGGCCGGAAAGTGGTCGACCAGGGGCCGGTCCAGCGCCGGCACCTGGCCCTTGCCCAGCGCGATGCCGTAGAGCAGGCCGACCACGCTCTTGGAGACCGAGCGCAGGTCATGCAGGACCTCCGGCCCGAAGTCGACCCGGCCGAGCGGATCGCCCCAGCGCTCGTCCTCGCCCGCGTAGTAGCGCTCCAGGGCCAGCTTGCCGCGGCGGACGACCAGGATCGCGTGGAGGCCCTCGAGCTTACCCGCGGCGACCGCGGCATCGAGCGCTTCGCCCAGGTCCTCGGCGAAGCCGGCCTCGGCCAAGGGGATCGTCTGCCAGGCCTCGGCCGCGCGCGCCGGCACGGCATCTTGGGACAGCGACACGAAAGCGGCTCCCAGGGTTGCGAGGAGACGGAAGGCCTTCTGCATCACGCCTCCGGAGATGCGGGTCCGGAACCTTGCCACTCTAGGCCAAGCCGAAGCCGGCCGGAAGCCCGCGGCGCCGCCGCCCTGGCCGGGCTTAACCACGCTTCGCCACCTTTCCGCCCCAGAGGCGCCTTGGGCCAGCCCAAGTGGCGGCGCTTCCTGGGCCATTATGTCGAGCCGGAAACCCTCTCCGGGCAGGCCCGCCAGCGTCGCTCTTGCGGTCGGCCTGCTCTTCTTCGTCGCTTCGCCCCTGCAGGCCGCCGAGCTCGCGGCCGAGTCGAGGATCGCCGCAGTCACCGTCTTTCCCGACCGCGCCCAGGTCACACGCCTGATCGAGGTGCCGCTGCCCCAGGGCGACACGACGCTGATCGTTCTGGGCCTGCCGGCCAACCTGCTGGGCGACTCCCTCAGGGTCGAGGGCGCGGGCAGCAGCCGCCTGCTGCTGGGCGCGGTCGAGGCCCGGACCCGCCACGGCCGCGCCGCGACCCGGGAGGCGGAGCACCGCCTCAAGGCCGAGATCGAGGCCCTGTCCGACCGCAAGCGCCTGATCACGGAGCGCATCGCCGCCCTGCGGTTCAAGCAGGGCGTGATCGAGGCGGTCGGGGTCGAGTTCCCGAAGACCAAGGACCAGGACGGCGACAGCCGGCTGCCCGATCCCAAGACCTGGGCCGCGGCCTGGGACGCCCTGGGCGAGGGCAGCGCCCAGGTCCGCGCCGAGATTGTGGGTGAAGAGGTCGCGGCCCGCGCGCTCGAGCGCGAGATCGAGGAGAAGCAGGCCCGCCTCGCCCAGATCGCCACCGGCCAGACCGCCAGCGTCGAGGCCCGGGTCGCCGTCGAGGCGGCCGCTGCCGGGACCGCGACACTGCGCCTGAGCTATCAGGTGCCCGGCGCCTCCTGGCGGCCGATCTACGACGCGAGGCTGGACGCCGAGACTCGAAAGGTCAGCCTGACCCAGCTCGGCGAGGTCCGCCAGCGCACCGGTGAGGACTGGACCGGGGTCGCGCTGACTCTCTCCACCGCCCGCCCGGCCACCGGCGCCAAAGCTCGGGGCCTGGTTCGTCGACATCTTCGAGCCGCGGCAAGCGGCACGCCGTGAGGACGACCTTCTGAGCCTGTTCAAGGACACGCCGTCGACCGAGACCACCGCCTCGTCGGGTCCGGCGCTCGAAGACCGGGCGGCCGAGACCAAGACCGCCCTGGTCAGCGCCGGCGAGTTCGCGGCCGAGTACCGCATCCCCGGCCGAATCGACCTGCCCGCCGACGACTCGACCCACAAGGTCCGGATCCAGGCGCGCGAGACCGAAGCCGCGCTCAGCGTCGTCGCCGTGCCCAAGCTCTCGCCCCAGGCCTACCTCCTGGCCGAGGTCACCTACGGCGGCGCGGACGCCCTGCTGCCCGGGCCCATGGCGGTGTTCCGCGACGGTGCCTTCATCGGCAACGGGCGGCTCGACCTGCTGCGCGGCGGCGAGACCTTCAAGCTCTCCTTCGGGGTCGACGACCGGGTCCGGGTCAAGTACCGCCTGGCCGGCGGCCAGCGCTCCAGCGAGGGCATCCTCGCCAAGGACCGGCGGATCGAGCGGCGCTACGAGATCGAGGTCGCCAACCTGCACAAGCGGGCGATGACGATCGAGGTCCGGGACCAGCTGCCGGTCGCGCGCGACGAACGCATCGAGGTCGAGCTGCTCGAGGCCACCACCGAGCCGACCGCCGAGGACGCGGAGGACGTCACAGGCGTCCTCGCCTGGACCTACGACTACCGGCCCGGCGAGACCCGCGAGATCACCTTCGCCTACGCCGTGGCCTTCCCGGAAAAGGCCAGCGTCTACGGCTTCTAGAGTCTTGTCGGGTTAAGTCAGGTCACCCCCACCCCAGCCCTCCCCCATCAAGGGGGACGGGCAACGGCTGAGCCGACCGAGATTTCCCTCCCCCCTTGAGGGGGAGGGTTAGGGTGGAGGGTGTTCCCGGCACTGGTGCTGGCCTGTACGAGCGCCTTCGAGACGACATCGCCGACCCTCAAGAGCGCGTGACCGTCTCGAAAGGCCCGAAAGCCTTTGTGGTCAGCCGCCCGCCGTGTTTGCCCAGGCGCGCTCGAAGCGCCGCGCCGCCAGGTCCTCCTCCAAGATCCAGAACTCGACGACACCGACGTCGCAGAACATGAAATCGAGACCCGGGTCGCTGCTCAGCAGGAGCAGGCGCAGACCTCGGTCGCCCGTCGGGTTTGTCTTGAACTGGGTCGGACCCAGCATCAGATGCTCCGCGCCGCGCGGATCGGGAGTGAGCCGCTCGGCATTCACTCGATGCGCTTCGGCAGGAAGGCGTTCGGCGATTTCCGGATCCGTCACGGCACGCTGAGACGCCGCCATCACCGCGCGCTGAAGAGCGCCGACGAAGACGCCCGCCCGCGCCGGATGGCGCCGCTCCGCCATCTCCGCGATCCAGGCGAGCAGCTTCTCCCGCAGCTCCGACGACGCGGGCTCGACCGGATCGAGCGGGCCGAGTGCGGCGGCGAAGGCGGCGAGGTCCGCGACGAGACTCTCATAGCGCGCGACCTCGGCTCTGTGGCCGTCCTCCGCCTGCGCGCCGCGCCGCTCCAGCTCCTCCCGGGCACGCGCCAGCCCTTGCTGCGCCTCGCGCTCAAGCCTCGAGAGGAACTCGGAGACCACGAGGCCGCACCAGGGAAAGGCCGGCCCCAGCGGCGCGGCTCTGAACACCTGACGCTGGGCGCCTGCGGGGCCCGCTTCAGAGTCTGGCTCCCACTCCAGGAGCGTGACGCGATCCTCCGGCGCCGGCGGTGCCGGCAGAAGCGCGCGGATCGCGCCGTAGTGGCGCTCGATCGCTTCCCGACGGAAGTCGGGATTGGAACGCCGGTCGCTCCAGGGCATGCCCTCGATGTCGTAGGTCTCGATCGGATGCGCCGAGACCGGCCACTTGGCGAAGCC
This sequence comes from Kiloniellales bacterium, assembly GCA_030066685.1. Taxonomy (NCBI): domain Bacteria; kingdom Pseudomonadati; phylum Pseudomonadota; class Alphaproteobacteria; order Rhodospirillales; species Kiloniellales bacterium. Next base: position 15,907 of record JASJBF010000049.1, read on the forward strand.
CTTGCGGCCCTTGTCCGCGTAGGGTCCGGTCAGCCGGCCGAAGGGATGGTCGACGTCTGGCGTATCCTCCGGCGGGTCGCGCTCCTCCGACGTCGCCTCGCTCTTGGGAACGTAGATCACCCGGGTCGCTTCCCGGCAGCGATCCTCTCCGTCTACGGACCAAAGCCGCTCCTCATCGAGGTCGGCGAAGAACAGCAAGCGGCCGTCGCGCGGCAAGGGCGACGCGCCGTCGAGCGCAGGCAGGTCCTCGCAATCGATCTGGGCGAGGAAATGCAGGGCGGTGCCCTGCTTCGGATCGCGCGGCCAGGGCAGCTGCGCGGGCAGGCAGGGACGTCCGCCGAGCCAGCTCTTGCCGCCCCAGGCCGCGCCAATGGGCCAGCAGCGGCGCAGGAAGATGGCCGGCTGGGCTTGCGTCTCGATCATGTCTGCGATCTCCGTCTCGGTCAGGTCGCCGGCCTCGTGGAAGGTCGGGCGCGCGGCCGCCTCGGCTGCGCGGCGATCCGCCTCGGCTCGGGCCCGCGCCGCCCCGACCTTGAGGGGGCGCAGGCGGCTCAAGAGGCCGATCAGCGAGGGATTGAGAGCCAGGGTCAGCGCATAGCGAAGGCTGCCGTCTTCCAAGGCGCTGCGGATCGCCACAAGCCTGCGCTGGTCCCCGAGCGGCAGCTTTGCAAGGCTGCCGAGATCGTCTCGCTCGAAGCCGCCGAGCTCGAGCGCCATGGAGACGTAGCCTGCCATGACCTGCCGCGGACGGCCCTGGTGGGGGAAGCTGGCAAAGGGCCGCTGAGACACCGTGCCCCGCGTGCGAAGGTTCAAGGCGTCGAAGAGGCCGCCCGCGCTGGCCACCGAGACCAGCGCCAGGGACCTGCGGAAAACGAGGCGGCTCAGCGCAGCCCGGATGGCTGCCACCAGGGCGGCGACACCCGTGAGCGGCGCCGGTGGCGGAGCCGCCCGTCCCAGCAGCGAGAGGTAGGCCGGCGACGGCTCCCGCAGCGCCGTGATCCGCAGGATCGCGCGCAGCACGTCTTCAGCCCGCATCGGTCTGCGCAGCCAGCTTCGCGCCTTGCGGTTCATCGCACGAAGATCGACGATCAGCCGGGCGAGTCGTTCCTCTTCCTGCGGGTCTGCCGGATCGAAGCTCAGCCCATAGTCCGCCGCGACCCGACTTGCGGCGCGGCGCAGCCGCCACCGGAGCAAGGCGTTGTCCCAGAGCCCGAGCCCGAAGCGCAGCCGCAGCAGGCCGCGCAACGGCCGGCTGCCGAAGACCCAGTACCAGGCCTCGCGCAGGGTCTGGATGAGCAGGACGAAGAGCGCGAGGTAGAGGAGTCCCAGGCCGACCGGGCCGAAGAAGCCCAGGCCCCAATAGGAGCCCGCGGCCACGAAGAGGGCAACGGCCAGAATGGGATCGATCACGCACGGTCCCCGGGACGCCGAGCAATACCAAGGATCGCAAGACCCTAGTTGAAATCCCTTAACCGAGCATTGCCGGACCCGACCCGGACGCCCGCCGATCCGCTCGCCGGGAACCGGCGCCACGCCACTTCGTGAAGCGACTTTTCGCACAGCTTTCGGCAAGCTCCTCCGGTTCAATGACCGTGCAACCCGCACGACAGGGGGAAAGCTCATGTCCAGCTTACGGGCGGCCGGCGTCGGCCCGATCGTCGGTCACACCACCGCGACCAGCGCGCGCATCTGGATCCGCGCCGATCCCGACACCGACTCCAGCCGCGCGCTGGACTCCGACACGCGGACCATCGGTGTCATCGCGATCCTGTCGATCGGCGGGTCCCGGCCGCGCAAGAAGCCCTGCTACTATTTCAGGCTGCGCCGCGAGTTCGACCGCAGCGGCACGATCAACCTGGGCGTCGACCCGGAGACCATCGCCCTCGAACCGGACACCGATTACGTCCTGCGGGTCGGCACCCTTTTGCTGGACGATCCGATCGACGACCAGGAGGGCGCGGACTGGGCGCGCCTGCGAGGCCGCCTGCCGCCCGCCGATGCCTGGCTCGCCGACCTGGAAGCCCTGCCCGACGACAAGTCCGAGGCCGAGTTCCGGACCTTCCCGGCGGAAGACGACGGCCAGGACCGTCTGGACTTCCTGCTCGGCTCCTGCCGATATCCGGGCCTGCTTTGGAAGATCCGCCACGCCGACCGGATCTTCGCGCCGATGGCGCGCATGACCGACAGGGACGACGATCCCTCGCCGCCGCGCTTCACCCTGATGACCGGCGACCAGATCTACGCCGACATGTTCAACCGGCTGATCCCGATCGGCCGCGCGGACAGCTACGAGGAGTTCCGCGAGCGCTACCTGACGGCCTTCGGCTCGCGCAACATCCGCCGCCTGATGCGGCGCCTGCCGACCTACATGATCCTCGACGACCACGAGATCGAGGACAACTGGACCCAGGACCGCATCCGGCGCGACGCCAAGCACCTTCTCTTCACGATCGCGATCGACGCCTACCTCAGCTACCAGTGGAGCCACGGGCCGCGGAGCTTCGGCAAGCGGCTCTACTACCGCTTCGACTGCGGGCGCTATCCCTTCTTCGTCCTGGACACGCGGACCCAGCGCTACCTGGAGGGCGAGGACGGCGACTTGAGCGACAACCACATGCTCGGCCGCCCCACCCTGCCGGGCAGCCCGCCGGGGCAGCTCCTGCGCCTGCTCGACTGGCTCAGGGCGCAGCAGGAGGCCCGCGGCAACGTGCCGAAGTTCATCGTGACCTCAAGCGTCTTCGTGCCGAGCCCCATGTCGGGCCGCGCCGAGCGGGGCGACCTCGCCCAGGAAAGGAGCGACTCCTGGCCCGGCTTCCCGAACACGCGGGCGGCCATCCTGCGCTGCCTCGTCGACCACGGGGTGCAGAACGTCGTCTTCCTCGCCGGCGACATCCACTGCTCGAACGTCGCGCGAATGAGCTTCACGGGCAGCCCCGCGGCCGAGGACATCGTCGCCTATTCGGTCACCTCCTCGGCCTTCTACTGGCCCTTCCCCTTCGCCGACGGCGAGCCCTCGGACTACGTCCACGATTCCACCGCCGAGGGCCAGAAGGACAGCTTCACCTTCGAGGACGGCGGCCGCCGGGAGATCACGATGGACTACAAGGCCTGGAACTTCACCCAGGAGGACAACTTCTGTCGCCTGTCGCTGGACCGGGACCGGCACAGCCTGCGGGTGCGCGCCTTCGACAAGGACGGCGACGTGATCAGGGAGGAAGACGACAAGGGCGATCGCAAGCCCTTGGACGAGACCCTTGACCTCAAGCCCTGGTAGGGCCGGCCCCCGGTCGAAAAGCGGCCGTCGCCGCGCCGGCTATTCGTTGCCGGGCGGCTCCCACTTCGGCCGGCTGATCTCCTCGGCGAAGTTGTCGAACATGATGTTGAAGCTGACGCTGATCCGGTCGCCCTCGCCGCGGGGCGCGGGAACGGAATGCGCGAGCCAGGCCGGGAACATGATCAGCATGCCCTCCTGGATCAGCAGGGTGCCGTTGCGCGAATTGTACTCGTTGGGCGCGGAGACCCGGGGCGAGATGATGTTGGTCTGGGGCTTGGGGTCGTGGAACATGATGCTGTCGCCGCCCGCCGGCACCTGAACGTAGTAGACGCCGCTGAGGTAGTTGTTCGGGTGAGTATGGCGACGATGGTGTGGCGAGCCCGTCGACAGGACGTTGGCCCAGCAGCCGGTGATCACGAAGGATCCGTACTCGACCTGCAGATGCTGGAGGATGCCGCTCGCCGCCGTCTTGATGACGCCGTTCAGCTCCTCGAACTCCGGCCGGGTCTGCAGGTCGTTGGGGGTCTGCCACTGCACGGGACGCTCGGTCATCTCCGCCCGGAAGCCTTCGACCACCTCGAGGGCCGACCGATTGATGCGCTCGGCCTGCTCCGGCGCGAGCTGATGAATCCAGATGGGAATCGGGAAGAGATTAACGATCCTGGTCTCTTTGAACATCCGGGACGGCCTTCGGAATCGCTGAAGTCGGCGCGAGTGTAGGCGGGATCCCGGACCGCGGCAATCGACCTCGGTCATGGCCGCACGCGCAGCCCCCGAGCGACTCGTAAACTCGTGGAATCGACTTTCCACAAAGCAGGCGACGTCTCCGACCTCCTTGCCGGGAGCCCTTCTCGTGATCTGCCGGGCGGCGGGCCCTTGGGTCCGAGTTGCGGATCCAAGACAAGCCAGCGTAGAGTCGAACCAAAGGGATCCGCGCAAGGATCCCAGGAGAAAACAAAACCGAACGGGAGGCACTTCGATGTTGAAAGGTTTCAAGACCACGGCCGGCCGGCTGTCACTTGCCGGCCTTTTGGCGATCGGCCTGATCTCGCCGTCGACCTGGGCGGCGGATATCACCCTGCACGGCGCGACGCAGTTCGACGACAACCACGCCTTCAACCGCACCCTTCTCAAGTTCGAGGAGCTGGTGAAGCAGTACTACGGCAAGCCGATCGACTTCGTGCTGCATCGCAATCGCGAGCTGGGCCTGGAGAAGGACTACTTCGCCTACATGAGCCAGGGCATCTCGGTCGACTACGCGATCGTGGCTCCGTCTCACATGTCGACCTTCTCCAAGAAGGCGCCCTTGATGGACATGCCGTTCCTGTTCCGGGACCTGGACCACTGGAACAAGGTGCTCGACGGCGACGCGCTGAAGCCGATTGCCGACGACGTGGCAGAGGCGGCGGACGTGATGCTGATCGGCTACGCCGGCGGCGGCACCCGCAACCTGATCGTCAACAAGCCGGTAACCACAATGGAGGATCTGAAAGGCCTGCCGATCCGGGTGATGGGCGCGCCGATCCAGACCCGCATCTTCGACGCCATCACCGCGGCGCCGACGGTGATCGCCTACAGCGAGGTCTACACCGCCATCCAGACCGGCGTGATCGACGCCGCGGAGAACGAGGCGGCGGGCATCGAGCAGATGAAGTTCTACGAGGTCGGGCCGGAGATCTCCCTGACCCAACATGCGATCACCGTCCGGCCAATCGCCTTCAGCGGCAAGACCTTCCGGCGCCTGCCGGAGGATCTGCAGGCGGCGATCTTGAAGGCCGGCAAGGAGGCCGGCGCCCACGGCCGCAAGATCGAGTCCAGCGAGGACGAGGCGAAGCTGCAGAAGATGGAATCCGAAGGCAAGCTCAAGACCCATCAGTTCAGCGATCGGGCGAAGCTGCTCGAGCTGGCCGAACCGGTGAAGCTCGAGTACGCGAAGGAGCTCGGTGCGGAGAGCGTCCTCGATACGGTGAACGCCGTTAAGTAGCGCCATCCGCTTTTCCTTCGGACAGGTGACATCGGCTCCGGGCGCGTCGCCCCGGAGCCGAGGCCTGCCGCCCGACCCCTTGCCAGCGGCACGTCCTCGGCGATGAAGAAGATCCTCAACGGCTACTACCGGGTCCTTCAGGTGGCCATGACGCTGCTGATGGCCCTGCTGATCGTGCCCGTGGCGCTGCAGATCTTCTCGCGCTACACCGGGCTGATCCCCCGCTACATCTGGACCGAGGAGATCGCGCGCTTCTGCTTCATGTGGATCGTGATGATCGGCGCCATGATCGCGGTCCGCGACGGCACCCACTTCGACGTCGACGTCCTGCCGGCCTTCCGCTCGCGGCGGCTCGCGGCCGGACACAGGATCTTCGTGCACCTGGCGATGCTGCTGGTCGCCCTGATCTTCGTGACCTACGGCTACGACTTCGCCAGGTTCGGGGCGCAGCAGACCTCGGAGCTCGCCGGCCTGCCGCTGCTGACGATCTATATCGCCTGGCCCCTGGCCGGGCTCACCTGGTTCGCCTTTCTGGGCGAGAAGTTGATAGAGGATTTCAGGATCTTGTACCGGGGTGATCGGCCGTGACCCCGGGCGAGGTGGCCGCGATCCTGTTCACGACCTTCGGGGTCCTGATCTTTCTGCGCATTCCGGTCTCCTTCGCGCTGGGTCTGGCGTGCATTCCGGTCTTCTTCATCGATGACCGTCTGACCCCGATCCTGCTGCTGAACGAGATGTTCAAGTCCTACAACGCCTTCGTTCTGCTCGCGGTCCCCTTCTTCCTGCTCGCGGCGAACCTGATGAACACGGCCGGCATAACCGAGCGGCTGGTCACGCTGTCGCGGGCCATGGTCGGCCATCTGCCCGGCGGCCTCGGCCATATCAACGTGACGGTCAGCATGCTCTTTGCGGGAATCTCCGGCTCCTCGACGGCGGATGCCGCCGGCATCGGCTCGCTGCTGATTCCGCAGATGAAGAAGCAGGGCTACGACACCAGCTTTTCGGTCGCCATCACCGCCTGCTCCTCGGTCATGGGCGTCATCATCCCGCCCAGCATCCTGATGGTGGTCTGGGGCGGGCTGATGACGGTCTCGATCGGCGGCCTGTTCCTGGCCGGCGTGGTGCCCGGGGTGCTGATCGCGCTCTCGCTCATGGCGACCGTCTACATCTACGCCAAGATCAACGGCTATCCGGTCTTCGGGCGCGCATCGCTGCGCGAGTTCGGCGGCGCCTTCGCCCAAGCCGTCCTTGCGCTGATGACCCCGGCGATCATCGTCGGCGGAATCGTCGGCGGCTTCTTCACGCCGACCGAAGCCTCGGTGATCGCGGTGATCTACTCGGTGGTCCTGGGCCTGATGATCTACCGTTCGATCACCTTTGCCGAGCTGCCCAAGGTCCTCTACGACTCGGCGCGCTTCGCGGCGATTTCCCTGTTCTGCATCGGCACCGCCTCGGCCTTCGGCTGGGCGCTGGCCTACTTCCAGGTGCCGAGGGCCATGGTCGGCGAGATGGCGGCCTGGGGCCTCGGGCCGGTCGGCACCGGCTTCATGGTCGCCCTCGCCTTCCTGGTGATCGGCATGTTCATCGACGCCATCCCGGCGATCATCATCCTGGGCACCGTCCTCTGGCCGGTCGCCGAGGCCGCCGGCATCCACCCGATTCACTTCGCGATGATCGGCATCATCTCGCTGGCCTTTGGACTGGTGACCCCGCCCTATGGACTCTGTCTCCTGATCGCCTGCTCGATCGGCCAGATCAAGGTCGTCGCCGCCCTGCGCGACGTGGCGATCATCCTGATTCCGATGGTTCTGGTGCTGACCTTCGTGATCCTCTTGCCCGAGGTGATCCTGGCCCTGCCGCGCTGGATCCTGCCCAGGTTCGTCAGCTAATCGGGCTGGATCCGCGGCCGGATGACCGGCTCGCCCTTCACGCTGATGCGATGGAGCAGCCGGGTGTCGCGGGGGCCGGTCGCCGGCGGGATCAGCGTCGCGGCGTGGAGTGTCGAGAAGTTGTCCCAGGCCACGACGTCGCCGACCGCGTAGCGGTGCCGGTAGACCAAGTCCGGCTGGGTCGCGTGCGCCTTCAGTTCATCCAGCAAAGCGATCGCCTCGTCGTCCGGCATGCCGACGATGCCGAAGGAGCTCCCCGAGACCCCGTAGAGTGCCTTGCGCCCGGTCACGGGATGGCGGTTGACGAGCGGGTGGTAGACGTTCTTCACCTGCTTCTTCTGATCCTTGCTCAAAGGCGACGCCGAGGTCCGCGAAGACTCCTCGAGATCCGCGCGGTTGCCGTAGTGATGCAGGACGGTGAGGTCGTCGATCCTGCTCTTGGTCTTCTCCGGCAGCGTCTCGTAGGCCCGGTACATGTTCGCGAAACAGGTCTCGCCGCCCTGCTCCGGCGCCTGGATCGAATAGACCAGGGTGACGCTTCCCGGCTCTTCCTCATAGGACATGTCCGTGTGCCAGTAGGCCGCGCCGTCGTAGACGCCGATCGGCTCGCCGTCCTTGAAGACGTTGGACAGCGGAAGGATCTCGGGATGCTCGGGATGGCGCAGTTGGCGGAGGATGTGGGGTTGCGGCCGACCGAAGATCCGGGCGAAGCGGGCGAAGTCCCCGGGCGTCAGCGTCTGCTTCGGAACCACCATGACCTGATGGGCGAAGAAGGCGGCGAGCAAGGCCTCGATCGCCTTATCGCCCTTCAGCGCCGCGAGATCGAGCTCGCGGATTTCGCCGCCGAGTGCCTCCGAAAGTCTGTGCACAGCGAACATGTCCCCCACCGTGCAGATTCTTTGCAACAGCGCCGCGCTAGTTTAGCACAAGCATGTCTCACCGCAGCCTTCGGCCTGCGCCAGGCACCGCGAATCTGCGCCAGGCACCGCGAAAGGGACGTCAGCCCGGCAGCCGCAGCCCGTGGACCAGGGCCGGGTAGTCCGGCCGTTCGGGGCCGATCGCGCCGTGGCGGATCAGGAAATCGATGTTGACCAGGGCGACGTTGAACTTGAAGTCGTCGCCGGCCTCCAGGACCTCGAGCACCCGGGCGAGCGGCCAGAGGAAGAACTCTTCCACCTCGCCGTCGCTGCAGACCGGTTCGAAGTCGGCCGGCAGCTCCAGGTCGTAGCAGTAGAGCAGGTCGTGGCGCAGGCCTTCGGCCATCTCGGTGATGTAGGAGACGGCACCGACCGGCCGTGCCCTGGCCGCGAGCTCGGCCGGGATCGAGGCCTCCTCGGCCGACTCCTTGATCAGGTTCTCCTGCAGGGAGAATCCATAGGGCTGGCCGCCGGCGACGATGTGGTCCAGCTTGCCCGGCGCGGTTGCCTTGTCCAGGGCGCGCCGCCCGACCCAGAGGTGCAGGCCGTCGCCCCGGCGGACGAAGCCGTTGACGTGGATGCCGAGGCCGCAGGTGCCGAAGAGCGGCACCGCGCCGCGCTCCAGGCGCAGCAGCGGCGGCTCGGACCAGTCGGCGTGGACCGCGTAGTCCTCGTCGCGCAGGCGCAGCTTGGCCCCGGCCGCGGCCAGCGCCAGGACCACCTCCTTCAGCGCCGCCGAACGCGATTCGAAGTCGGCGTAGCGCGGCTTGAGCGCGACCGCTGCCTCGTCGAGGTCGAAGACCTCGTCGAAGGGCAGAAGCCGCGGCGCGAAGTCCCGGCGGATCCGGCCGACCCGGCGACCGTCCACCAGGAAGGGCAGATAGTCCTCCGGGGTCCAGCGGCGACAGGCCTCGATCCGGTCGCGCAGGCTCACGACAGGCGCTTCTCCGAGATCAGCACGCTGTCCACGTAGTGCAACTGGCGCAGGCAGCGGGCGACGTAGTGGGCGGTCTCGGCGCTCAGGCCGCGGACCTGGAGGTCGATCGAGAGCTCCCGTCCGGCCGGGCCGACCACGTCGCTGACCCAGCGCGAGGGCACCAGGTTGCGCTTGGCGAAGAGCTCGAGCACCCGCGACATCACGCTTGGCTCGGCCTCGGCCTGGATGGAAAAGCAGAACACGCCCGCGGCGGCGGGCGACGGCGATCGTCGGGTTTCGAAGAAAGGTGACGGGGCCTCAAGGGCCGGTGCAGAGGGCGACATGCTTCGCAAGCTCCACTTCGGTGATGACGAGGAAACGGCGAGTTCCCGGCTGCCCGCTGGGCGCCGGGCCGCTAATTCGCTCGTCGCGGCCGAAATGGGGTTGCGCTGTCATGGCTCGACCTTAGTCCCGGCCCGGAGGCGAATCAAGATTAACGACCCTGGCGGTCCGGGAGACCTTGCCGCAGGTCATCCTTCGACAGGCTCAGGATGAGGAGAAATGGTTGGAGACGGCTTCCTCTCAACGACAAGGATGAGGATGACCCGTAGCAGAAATCGCACCTCATCCTGAGCCTGTCGAAGGATGACCGTGGTCAAGAGCCCCCACCCCCTCATCAAGCACCTCGAAGATCTTGCGGACCTCTGCCGCTCCCGTATGGGGGTTCAGCAGCACCAGGCGTAGCCAGCGCCGGCCCTCGTAGAGCGGCAGGGAGAGAAAGATCCCGGCGTCCAGCAGACGCTGCTGCAGCGCCTCGACCACGGCGTCCTCGGCCCCGGCCGGGCGGAAGCAGAGCAGGTTGCTGTCGGCCGGCGCCGCCAGCTCCAGCCCGGACCGCCGTGCCAGCTCTGCGGCGACCTCGGCGGTCAGCGCCATGCCGGCGTCGATCAGCCGCGCCAGGCCCGAGCGGCCGAAATGCTGCAGGGTCAGCCAGAGCTTGAGCACCTCGGCCGGGCGCGTGCCCTGGAGGCCCAGCTCGCCCAGATTCACCGGGCCGCCGGTCTCGGCCATGTAGGGCGCCGCGACCCGGAAGTGCTCGGCCGGCAGCGCGGCGTCGCGGAACAGGCAGCAGGCGCAGGTCTTGGTTACGTAGAGCCATTTCTGCGGGTTGAAGGTGACAGAATCCGCACGTTCGATCCCGGCCAGGCAGTCCCGGTAGCGCGGGCTGAAGGCCAGGGCCCCGCCGTAGGCCGCGTCGACGTGGAGCCAGAGCCCTTCGCCCGCCGCGACCTCGGCGATGGCCGCCAGAGGATCGATCGCGCCGGTCACCGTCGTCCCGGCGGTCGCGACCACGGCGAAGGGCGCCTGTCCCGCCGCCCGGGCGGTCACGACGGCCGCTACCAGGGCCCGCGGCTCCATGCGCCCCTCCCGGCAGGGCACCGCGATCGCCGCCGCCCGGCCCAGCCCCAGGACCATGGCGGCCTTGGCCAAGGAGGTGTGGGCGGCGCTGGACGCGAAGAACACGGGCGGCCGCGCCAGGCCGCCAAGTCCTCGCTCCGCAACCTCCGGAAAGGCCCGGTTGCGGGCCACGGCGAGGGCCAGAGTGTTGGCCAGGCTGCCACCGCTCGCCATGACCCCGCCGGCCCCGCCCGGCAGCTCGAAGAGCCCGGCAAGCTCGGCCATCAGCGCGACCTCCAGGCGCGACAGGGCCGGCGCCATCTCGTAGCTCAGGAGGTTGTTGTTGATCGCCGCCGCCGCCAGGGCGCCGAGGATCGAGGCGGTCGCCGGCGGCGGGTCCATGTGCCCGGTCCAGCCCGGCGAGAAGGGATTCATCGAGGCTTCGAGCAGGCCCTCTAGCCGCGCCAGCACCTCGGCCTCCGCCACCGGCTCGGCCGGCAGCAGCTCCGGCAGCGGCCGGTCCTCGCGCGGCAGAGGCGGGCGCGCCGCCGCCCCGGCCAGCTGCGCGATCACCCGTCCCAGCCCCCTCTGCAAGAGCGCCTCGACCGCGTCGCGGTTCCCGCCCCGGGGCGAGACGAAGGCCGTCTCCGGCAGGCCGTCGAGATCCATGATCGATCCCTCTTGTCCCCGCTTCCCAGCGCCAAAGGCTAACCCGCCGCCGCGGTAGGGGAAAATCGCATTATTGTCGCGGCGACAAAGCTGTGCCCTTTGACCTGCGGGCGCGTCGCCTTAGGCTGACGACCGTCCCGACAACTCAGACGATGCCCATGGCCCTCGACGCGCTCCGCATCTCCGGCTACCGCTCCCTCAAGGAGCTGCGCGTCCCGCTGTCCGGCCTCAACGTCTTCACCGGGCCCAACGGCTGCGGCAAGAGCAACCTCTACCGCGCTCTTCTCCTGATCGCGGCGGCGGCACGCGGCGAGCTGGCCAAGGCCCTGGGCGAGGAAGGCGGCATGCCCTCGGCGCTCTGGGCCGGGGAGCGCGGCAAGGGCAGCGTGCGGATGCGGCTCGGCTTCGCCAGCGAGAACTGGGACTACGAGATCGGCTGCGGCCTGCCGAACATCGGCAGGACCTACAGCGCCTTCATCCTCGACCCCTTGGTCAAGGCGGAGGAGGTCCGCTACATCGGCGGCAGCCGGCCGGTCGCATTGCTTGAACGCAAGAACGCCAGCGTCTGGCTGCGCGGCGAGGACGGCCGCCGGGTCTCCTATCCGCTCTCCGTGATCCCCTCGGAGTCGGCCCTGTCGCAGATCGTCGATCCGCAGCTCTATCCGGAGTTGGCGGCCCTGCGCCAGGACATCGGCGATTGGCGCTTCTACCACCACTTCCGCACCGATGCCGACACGCCCCTGCGCCGGCCCCAGACCGGCGTCCTGACGCCCGTGCTCGCGAACGATGGGGTCGACCTCGCCGCGGCGCTGCAGACCGTCCTGGAGCGCGGTGACCGTAGCGGCCTTGAGGAGGCAATCGACGACGCCTTTCCGGGTTCGGAGCTGGTCATCTTCCAGGAGCGCGGTCGCTTCGAGGTCGGCTTGACCATGCCCGGCATCCAGCGCCCCTTCGAGGCGCGCGAGCTCTCCGACGGCACCCTGCGCTACCTCTGCCTGCTGGCGGCGCTGATGAGCCCCTGGCCGCCGGGCCTGCTCGCCCTCAACGAGCCGGAGACCAGCATCCACGCCGACCTGCTGGCGCCCCTGGCGCAAATCGTCCTGCGCGCCGCCGAGACCACACAGATCCTGCTGGTTACCCACTCGGGAAGCCTGGCCGACCACCTCGAAGCCGGCGGCGCCGCGGTCTTCCGCCTGGAGAAAGTCGAGGGGGAGACCGTGCTGGCGGGCTAGGCCGCCCTCAGTTAGCCCCCGGCCGGGTCGCCTGGATGTCGATGAAGATCACCACCTCGTTGCCGACCACCGAGGTGTCCTCCCAAAGGCCCTGGCCGACGCCGTAGTCGAGGCGCTGCACCTTGAGCTCGCCCTTTGCAACGGCACGCAGCTGGCCGGGCTGATCTGGATCGGGCGCGACCTCCAGGGTGAAGGGCAGGACCACGTCCCTGGTCACGTCGCGCATTGTCAGGCGGCCGCTCGCCTCGTAGCCGCCGTCGCCGTTCTGCGCAAAGCCCTCGGCCTCGAAGCGGGCGCTGGGCCAGGTCGCGACGTCGAAGAGCGAGGCCGAGCGGATGGTGTCGTCGCGGTCCTTGCTCTCGCTGTTGACGCTGGCGATGTCGATAGTCACCGCCACACGACTCCGGTCCAGCGCCTCGGGATCGAAGCGGATCTGCGCCTCGAAGGTCTCGAAGACGCCCTCGACCGGGGCGCCGCCCTGGGTCGCGATGAAGCCGACCCGGCTGCCGTCCTCTACGCGCCAGTCCGGGGCCTCGGCCCAGGCCGGAGCCCCCGCAACACACAGGGCCGCGATCGCGGCCAAAGCCCGCAGCTTCACCTCGCCGTCTCCTCCTCCGTCTATGCCCCAGGCAACATGCGCCGCAGGACGTCGTCCTTGAGCTGTAGATGGTGGCGTAGCGCCGCCCCCGCATGGATCAGGAACAGGCCGCAGAGCGCCCAGCCCATCAGGTGATGGGTCTCCTCCAGGATCTCCTTCAGCCCCGGGTTTGGCCCGGTCAGGTTCGGCAGGGTCAGCGTGCCGAAGATCACCACCGGGAAGTTGGCCGCCCAGGAATGGACGATCCCGGTGACCGGCTGGGCGAAAAGCAGCAGGTAGAGCAGCAGGTGGCTGGTCTTGGCCGCCAGGCGCTCCCAGCCCGCCATCCCCGTCGGCAGCGGCGGCGGCGGCGAGATCCAGCGCCAGACCAGGCGCAGGAGGGTCAGGGCCAGGACCGTCACGCCCAGCGACTTGTGCAGGTTGTAGACCTTGAGCTTCTCCGGCCCCAGGGGCAGGTCGGTCATGTAGGCCGCGATCACGATCAGCGCGACCACGAGGGCGACCGTGACCCAGTGGAAGAGCTGGGCCAGGGCCCCGTAGCGGCCTTCGCCGTTGCGCAGTCTCATCTCGGCGGCCCCTCGGAGGTTGCGGCGCGGCGCGATCCTGCCACGTCCGCGCCCGCCCGGTCTACTCGACCCTGCGCAGCTCGGTCTCGATCATGATGTCGACCGTGTCCGAGGTCAGCGGCGCGTAGAGCCCGAGATTGAACTCGCTGCGCAGGACCCGGGTCCGGGCCGAGAAGGCCACGTACTGGGCGCCCTTGTAGGTCTCGCTGTAGGCGCTCAGTGGGTGCTCGCCCTGGAAATTGAAGGTGACGTCCAGGGTCACCGGCTTGGTCACGCCGTTGACGGTCAGGTCGCCCTCGACCTGGCCAGACTTGGAGCCGGTCTTGCGCACCGCGGTGCTGACGAAGGTGATCTCCGGGTGCTTCTCGGCGTTGAAGAAGTCGGCGCTCTTGAGGTGGTCGTCGAACGCTGGGACGTCGCTATCGATGCTGTCGGTCTTGATGGTGACCTCAATTTTGCTGGTCTCGGGCTTCTCGGAATCGAAGACCAGGGTGCCGTCGACGTCGTCGAAGCGAGCCGACTGGTTCGACAGGCCGAGGTGGTTCCAGAAGAACAGGATCTTGGTGTGACCCTTGTCGAAGGTGTAGGTGTTCGCGGCCTGTGCTGCCGTGCCCAGCGCCAGCGCCGCCGCCATGCCGCCCGAAACGGCGAGGGCTCGCCAAAGCGTCATCTTCGTCTTGCGCATCCCTGCTCCTCCTCTTTGCTTCGTCACTGCGCCGCCTCGCAGCAAATCGGCGCGGCCGGCACAAACCTCATCTCCGTCTCCCGGCGTCTCCCGAGCCATTCGGTCCGGCACCTTCCTGCAAGACCCCTACGCGCGACCCGCGGGACCGGATCTAAGGGCAAGGTAGTGGGTGTGGGGATTCTCCGGAATGACTCGTTTCTGCGGAATTTCTGTGCGTTCATGCACAGCTGATACTGGAGAAAGGCAGGCCCATGCCCCTGACCTCGAACGACCTCGGGACCGTGTTGGCGGTGGCCCGCGGCGGCTCGCTCTCGGCCGCGGCCCGCGCCCTGGGGGTCAACCACTCGACGGTCTCGCGACGTCTCGCCGCGCTCGAGGCCGCGACCGGCCAGACCCTGTTCCGGCGGCTGAGCCGCGGTTACGCCCCGACCCCGGCGGGCGAGACCCTGATCGAGGCGGCCGAGCGCCTGGAGGCCGAGCTTCAGGGCCTGGAGCGCCTGCTGAGTGGCCGCGACATCCGGCTGCGCGGCACCTTGCGCCTGACCGCCCCGGACGACGTCGCCAACCACCTCCTGCTGCCGCTTCTGGCGAGTTTCCGCCGGGCCTTTCCCGGCATCCTACTCGAGCTTGTGATCGACAACCGGACCCTGAACCTGGGCCGGCGCGAGGCCGACGTGGCCCTGCGCGCGACCAACAGGCCCCAGGCGAGCCTGGTCGGCCGCCGCGTCGCCGGCCTGGCCGCCACCGTCTACGCCGCGCAGCGCCTGGTGGACAAGGCGGGGCAGCCAGAGGACCTGCCCTGGGTCGCCTGGGAGGACGACGGACAGAGCAACAACCTCAAGTCCTGGATCGAGGCCAAGGCGCCGCCCGAGCGGATCGCCTACCGGGCGAACAGCGTCGCCAACCAGTTTGCCGCCCTGCGGGCCGGCATGGGCCAGGGAGTCCTGCCCTGCTACCTCGGCGATCCGGCGCCGGACCTGGTCCGGATCCTGGCGCCCCAGCCCGAGCTGGAAGCCGGCCTCTGGATCCTGACCCATCCCGACCTGCGCCAGGCGGCCCGGGTCGCGGCCCTGACCGAGTTCCTCTTCACCGAGCTGAAGCGCCGGGAGCCCCTGCTCAACGGCCGCGCACCTTAGGAAGCGACGGCGAGGAAGGCGATGCCGACCGCGGCCGCCGCGACGCTGCCACCCAGGACCACGACCAGGACCGCGGTGATCAGGCCGCTGGCCGTGGTGTCGAAGAGCAGCAGTCGCTTGAAGGGCATGAGGACGAAGGGCAGCAGGACCAGGACCAGCAGGGCCCAGAGGCTGATCCGCGGCACCTGGACGATCATCAGGTAGACGAAGACCAGGAGGGCGCCGCCGCCGCTGAACACCGGCAGCGGCCCGAAGCTGCCCGGCGAGCCCATCAGCATCAGCGCCGCCAGGCGCCAGAGGGCGTAGCCCAGCGCCGAGGCGGCCACCGCAGCGGCGAAGAGGCCGAGGCCCACCGCGTCGGCGACCAGGGCGGTGCCCGCCGCCCCGCCGCCGGCCAGGCAGAGCACCAGGGCGCCGGGCAGGGCCCCGGCCTGCGCGGCCATGGTCCTGAAACGGAAAAGCCAGACCGTCCCGCCGATCCAGGCCGCCAGCAGGACCATGACCCCGCTGAAGCCCGGCCCGACCATCAGCTTGGGCCAGGCAAGCCAGACCAGGGCGACCAGGGGAAAGCCGAGCAGCGCCGGCTCCTCGCCTGGCTTGGACAGGTCGGAGACCTCGAAGACCATGCCGAGCAGCGCCGCCGCAACGACCAGATAGAAGACCTTGCCCAGGCCGGTCTGCGGCGGAAAGGGCTCCGCGGTCCCGGTCAGCAGGAAGGCCAGGATCACGCCGGCCACGATCGACAGGCTCATCATCGCCGGGCCGCGCTTCGGACCGCCGCTGACCCGCAGCAGGCCGGCCAGGACAAGGCTCACTGCGAAGGGCGCGATCACGGTCTCGAAGACGGGATCGTTCAGGATCGTCGGGTTGATGGCGAAGCTCCCGGGATCGAGCGGAGCGCAAGGCCCCGGCGGCGCGGTCCGGCGGATAGAGAAGGGGCCGGTGGCGGGTGCTGCTGCAGCCCCGCTTCCGGCCCCGCGGCGGTTCGGGGCGAAGATAGGCAGCCCGCTCGCCCGGGGCAATGCCCCAGCCGCGCTTTCCTGGCGGAGGCGCGGCGCGGGGCCCTCGCGCAGCCTGACGCGAGGCCGAACCGAGCTCGTATTCGGGTCGCGCCAATCCGATGAAGGAAAGCGGCACGCAGGTTCGAAGCCGATGCGGCTTCAGAGGATCCCGCTTCAGGGCCTGGGCACCTCGGCCAGGAGCCGCCGGAACCTCGGCTCCGCGCGTAGCGGATCGATGTCCCGGTCGTGGTCGGCCCAGGCGGCATGGGAGAATCCGGCCTCGACGACGCTCTCGAGGCAGTCCAGGGCCGGACCGATCTCGCCCGCTCGGGCGAGCCCGCAGACCAGGTAGAAATGGTGAGAGTCCGAGTCCTCGAGGAGGCCGAGGGCGGTCTCGATCCCCCTTTCGGCTTCGCCAATCTCGATCGAGATGCAGACCCGGTCGCAGAGCGCCCGGCGGTCTTCGGGACTCGCCTCCAGCCGCAGGTCGACCCGTCGCCGGGCCATGACCAGATCGGCGCGGCTGCGCGCCTCCTCCCCCAAGGCCCGCCGCGCCTTCGACGCCAGCGCGAGGGAATGGAAGTCGTCCGAGCGCAGCGTTGCCGCCCGCTCCAGGGCGGTCGCGGCGATCCGGTAGTCGCCCCGGGCGAAGCAGGCCCGGCCCAGCAGGTAGTGGGTCTCCGGCAAATGCCGGTTGAGCCTCACCGCGCGGGCGAAGCTTTCGAGCCCCAGGTCGTCCTGGCCGGAGGCGGTCAGGGCGAGGCCGAGCGCGGCGTGGGCCTCGGGCGCGCCGGAGTCGTAGGCCACCGCCTGCCGGCCGCAGAGCAGCATGCGCCCGCGGTCGCCTCCGGCGCGCCCGAAGTAGCGGTCCATGAAGAACAGGCACTTCGCCAGGCCCGCGCTGGCCAGCGCGTAGGTCGGATCGGCGTCGAGGATCCCGGCGAAGGCGGCCGCCGCCCGGGTCACGTTGCGCTCGCCGCCGCGAAAGAACAGCTCGCAGCCCTCGAGATAGGCGACGTAGTGGTCGAGGTCCTCGAAGCCGGCCGAGGACTCCGGCGCCAGAGGCTCGACCAGAAGCCGGTAGCCCGTCTTGTAGAGGGTCTCGATGTAGCGCGGCCGGCGCCTGTCGTCGCCCAGGGCCCTGCGCAGCTCGGCGACGGCGTGGGTCAGCACCTCCTCGCCGACGGTGACCTCGGGCCAGACCTCGTCCAGGAGCTCGCCGCGCGCCAGCACCCGGCCCCGGGCCTCGCAGAGCGCCACCAGCACCCGCATCGCCTTGGGCGTGAGCCGCACGACCTCGGAGCCGCGGCTGACCCGCCGCGTTTCCGGATCGACCAGGCATTCTCCCAGGACATACATCGCTGTTCCCCCGAAGGCGCAGTCTAGCCGCATCCGGGCCCCGGCCAAGCCCAATTCGGGGGACTTCCAAGCGCTGCCGTGGCTTCCGATGGCGTGTCCCGGCGGGTGCCGGGCCGCTTCCTTGTGGCCGCGGTCGGCGATGTCGGCCATGATCGCGCAGGGGCCTTGGTTCACGGAGCATGGATCGCCGCGAGTCCGGCCTCCGGCGACGGCGCGGCGCCCGACCGGCTCCGAGGCCCGCAGCACGGCAGGGGGGGAGCGATTCCATGCCCATCGAGAACTACGTGAGGGACTTCGTCACGGTCTGGGTGGTGGTCGATCCGATCGGCACGGTTCCGGTCTTCATCGCCGTGACCGCCGCCCTCTCCGACGGTCAAAGGCGCCGCGTGGCCCTCCGCGCGGCCCTGATCTCGGGCGCGGTTCTCCTCGCCTTCATCCTGGTCGGCCAGATCCTGCTCGAGGCCCTGGACATCTCCCTGGTCTCCTTTCAGATCGCCGGCGGGATTGTGCTCTTCCTTTTCGCCCTGCAGATGATCTTCGGACCGGGCAAGCCCGATACCGAGGTCGCCCAGGCGGAAGGCGAGGCGCATCCCCAAGACGTCGCCGTCTTCCCCCTGGCCGTCCCCTCCCTGGCCTCCCCGGGCGCCATGCTGGCGGTGGTCGTGCTGACCGACAACAACCGCTACAGCATCCCGGAGCAGGCGGTGACGACGGGCCTGATGTTCCTGGTCATCCTGGCCGCGCTGCTGCTGATGCTGGGCGCCGGCTTCATCAACCGCCTGATCGGCATTTCCGGCGCCAGCATCCTGAGCCGGGTGATGGGGCTGATCCTCGCCGCCGTCGCCGTCGACAACGTCCGCGACGCCCTCCTGCCCGCCCTCGCGACCTGAGCGGGGCGGCGGCAGCCGTCGAAGCGAAAGAGATTGTGCTACACGAAATGAGCGAGTCGTGTAGACTGAATTTCTAACCGTCGCCCCGGATCTGCGAGCCTGATCTCGGCGTCAGGCAGACACCGACCTCTTCCTCGATCCGGGACGCATTCTACTGAATCTGATGTGACAGGCAGTCGGCTCCGGCTCGGAGAGGCCGTGTGCGATGCCGATGCAATCGAGTCGTCGGCTGGAAAGGTATGAGAGAGGGCCCTGCCGGCCCATGCGTCCGGCTGGCTGAGCCCGCGAGCGCGCCTGCCAGAAAGGGAAGGAACGATGAAAATCAATCGTTTCCTTGGGTCGGCGCTCGTAATGCTGCTTCTCGCCGCGCCGGCGCTTCCGTCCCGCACGCTCGCCGCCGCCGACGAAGCCGCGTCCGTGAGCTTTGCGGGCGTGAAGGAATTCGACGCCGCCGGCGGTGGCGTCGTGGACGGCGCCACGATCCTGCACCGCGGCGCGGAGGGTGTGGCCTATACCTTCAGCACCCGGGACCTGCAGCGGGCCGCGCCCTACACCAACTGGTGGGTGACCTTCAACAACCCCGAGGCCTGTACCACGCCCTGCGCCTGCAGCGACGTGGACTTCGAGAACGCCGCCGTCGACATCGGCGTGTTCTTGGCGACGGGCCGCGTTTCCAACGGCTTCGGGCAGGCGGAGTTCGCGGCCGAGATCGACTACGGCGAGCTGCCCGACGGCAGGGACCAGGTCCCCTTCGCCCCCGCCTTCGCCAGCCCGATCGAGCCCGGCGCCGAGATCCATCTCATCGTCCGGGCGCACGGCCCGAGGCTGTTCGGCGCCGCCCTCGAGGCGCAGCTGACACAGTTCAACGGCGGCTGCCCGCCCCATCCGGTGGATAGCCTCGACGGCTGCATCGACGTTCAGTTCAGCGTCCACCGCAGCCCGCAGTGCAAGGCCGGGGACGACGACGATGACGACGACTGATCCGGATCCGCTCGACGGCGCCGCGACGAAGGGCGGCGGCGCTTAGCCCTCCCGCGCGCGACCAAGGGATTCAGGCCGCTTCCTTGTGGCTGCGGTCGACGATGTCGACGATGTCGGCCATGATCGCGGTCAGGTCGTAGTCCTTGGGGGTATAGACCGCGGCGATGCCGGCCTCGGCCAGCAGGGCGGCGTCCTCCGGCGGGATGATGCCGCCGGCGACCACCGGCAGCTCGCCCAGGCCCTGGGCGCGCAGGTGGCGGATGACCTCCTGCGCCAGGGGCACGTGGGAGCCGGAGAGGATCGACAGGCCGACCACGTGGACGCCCTCCTCCAGGGCGGCGCCGGCGATCTGCGCCGGGGTCAGGCGGATGCCCTCGTAGACCACCTCGAAGCCGGCGTCGCGGGCGCGCACCGCGATCTGCTCGGCGCCGTTGGAATGGCCGTCCAGGCCCGGCTTGCCGACCAGCATCTTGAGCCGCCGGCCGAGCCGCTGGGAGACCTCCTCGACCCGCCGGCGCACCGCGGCCAGGCCGGCGCCGTCGGCCCCCAGCCCGACCGCCCGGCCGACCCCGGTCGGCGCCCGGTACTCGCCCCAGATCCGGCGCAGCGCCTCGGTCCACTCGCCGGTGGTGACCCCGGCGTGGGCGCAGGCGATCGAGGGCTCCATGATGTTGCGGTCCTCCTTGGCGGCCGCGCCCAGGGCCTCCAGCGTCCGGCCGACCTCGGCCGTGTCGCGGGCCTCGCGCCAGGCCTGCAGCGCCGCGACCTGCTCGACCTCGACCGCCGGGTCGATGGTGAGAAAGTCGGCTTCCCCGGTGGTCAGCGGCGAAGGGGCGGTCTCGGTGTAGGCGTTGACCCCGACCACGACCTGCTCGCCGGCCTCGATGGCGGCCAGGCGCCGGGCGTTGCTCTCGACCAGGCGCTCCTTCATGTAGGAGGCTTCGACCGCCGCCACAGCGCCGCCCAGCTCCTCGATCCGGGCTAGCTCGGCCTCGGCCTCTTCGATCAGTTCGCCGACCTTGGTCTCGATCTCGGCCGAGCCCGCGAAGATGTCGCCGTACTCCAGCAAGTCGGTCTCCTCGGCGACGATTTGCTGCAGGCGCAGGGACCACTGCTGGTCCCAGGGCCGGGGCAGGCCCAGGGCCTCGTTCCAGGCCGGCAACTGCACCGCCCGGGCGCGGGCGTCCTTGGACAGGACCACCGCCAGCATCTCCAGCAGGATGCGGTAGACGTTGTTCTCCGGCTGCTGCTCGGTCAGGCCGAGCGAGTTGACCTGGACGCCGTAGCGGAAGCGCCGGAACTTGGGGTCCTCGACCCCGTAGCGGCCGGCGCAGATCTCGTCCCACATCCGGGTGAAGGCGCGCATCTTGCAGAGCTCGGTGATGAAGCGGACCCCGGCGTTGACGAAGAAGGAGATCCGCCCGACCACCTTGGGGAAGTCCTCGGGCGGAACCTGGCCGGCGGCGCGCACCGCGTCCAGAATCGCCTGGGCGTTGGCCAGAGCGAAGGCCAGCTCCTGGACCGGCGTCGCCCCGGCCTCCTGCAGGTGATAGGAGCAGACGTTGACCGGGTTCCACTTGGGGATCTCGCGGTAGGTGAAAGCGATCACGTCGGTGGTCAGCTTCATCGAGGGCTGCGGCGGGAAGACGTAGGTGCCGCGCGAGAGGTA
>JASJBF010000050.1 GCA_030066685.1 Kiloniellales bacterium
AGCCCGAGGTAGGCCTTGCGCCAGCGCAGACCGAGTTCCTCGGAGCCGGCGATGCGGTTCCACAGGGACCAGGAGTCGATCAGCGCCGTAAGGAGGTCGAAGACGACAGCGTCGTAGTGCGCGGAGAACCCGGCTCCGGCGGCGTCCGCGTCGTCACTGTGTCGCGCTTTTCGTCGCATCCGGAGGGGCGCTCGGGGCCGGACCGGTCAGGGTGCCGAGGAAGGCGGCGATCTGGTCCAGTTGGAGATCGGTGAGCTCCAGCGCGTTCAGCTCCTGGTGCCCCAGCCCTCCGCCCGGCGCCTTGCGGTAGTGCTCGAGAACCTCGCGCAGGGTCTGAAAACGGCCATCGTGCATGTAGGGCGAGGTCTCGGCGATGTTGCGCAAGGTCGGCACCTTGAAAGCGCCCGAGATTTCGACGCCCCAGGTCCTGACGAAATCGATTTCCTCGCACTGCCCGGGTTTGGCGTCGCTGTAGGGACCGTCGCAGCGGAAGGGGTCCTTCAACGCCTGCTTGACCCCCTTGATCCGGCCGACGTCGTATTTCCTCACGCCCCGCCGAAGCTGGATCAGGCCTATGTTGTGGAACCCGAAATTGGTGAACAGCGGCCCGTTGTGACACCGCGTGCATTGGGTCGCCTCGCTGATGAAGAGCCTGAGCCCGGCAATCTCGTCCTGGCTCAGTTCCGGCTCCGCGGCGGCGGGCCCCTCGCCCATGGCCTTCACGTAGGCGTCGAAGCGTGACGGCGCGGGCAGGAAGCCTCGCTCGAAGGCGGCTACGGCCTTGCCGACGTTGGCGAAGGCCCGATTGATCGCTTCCTCGTCATCGGCCTCGCCCGGCAACGTCCCGAAGACCTCCTCGTAGGCTGCCCGCAAATCCGGATCCGCCGCGATGACCCCCAGAACGCGGCGGCGGTCGAAGCCATGCTCGACCGGCGTCTCCAGGGGCACCAGCGCCTGCGCCCAGTGGCTGTCCCGGCGGCCGTCCCAATAAAGCCAGGGGCTGTAGGCTGTGCCGATCAGGCTGGGGGCGCCGCGCTTCGTCTCACCGATGCCCTGGGACAGTGCAAGGCCGTCGGTGAAGTACTTCTCCGGCTGATGGCAGGTCGCACAGGCCACCTTCGCGTTGTCGCTGAAACGGGTATCGAAGAAGATCCGCTTTCCCAGTTCCGCGGCCCGGGGATCATCGGCGAAGCGGTTCGAAGGGTCGGGCGGCGGCGGCTCGAGGCTGTCGAGCTGCAGGGAACGCAGCATCCGCAACTCCGCCGGATTCCAGTCCTGGGCGGCACTCTCCTGGGCGACCACGGTCTGCGCCGCTGCCAACCAGAGCATCAGCGCTGCCGTCAGCGGCCAGGGCGCCCTGCGAAAGATCGCCGTCAACATCCCCGCTCGTTCGCCCGCCGGCGCCGACCCCACGCCGCCGGCGTCGAGATGGGACGGTCCCGGCGCCGGGGCACCGAGCGAGAGATCCTGGGACACACGCCTCTTCATTCCGGCCGAACTCATGGCTCGACCAGCAGGTTGAAGCTGACCCTGTCGGACTTCTCGTGAGCGGTGATCCCCATGGCCATCGCCCACCAGCCGGTCATGCTGAACTTGATGCCTTTCACGGCATAGGTGCCGGGCTCCACTTCCCCGGTGATCCTGGGGTCGGTGGGGAAGCCGTGATTGTGCAGGGGCATCCCGCCGTAAAACTTCACCTCCGCCCCGGTGACGGGAGCACCCTCGGGAGTTTCGATCCGGATCAGCCAGGTATGAATCTCGTTGAAGGGCGCAGGCTCCTCCTCCGGCGAAACGCTGACGCGGAACAGGCCCGCCTCGCTCGCCTTTTTCACTTCGGTATCATATCCCAAGGGGAGGCCGACGTCGGTCAGCCTCTTCTGGCCGAGCCGAACCTCTTCGCTCAGCACCTCCCATTGCTCGAGAAAGCCGAACTCGTCGGCGGCAACCTGCGCGCTTGCGGTGCCGCAAGGCACCGTGGTCGCGAGCATCGCAATGATCCAGAGTCTCCGGAGCATTATCCTACCCTTGCGATCGACACCCTGAACGCCTGTGGCGCCGACCGCCCCCACAACGGCAACCGGGACCGGCTGAGCCGGCCCCGGTATCATGACCAGCCGTGTTATCGGCTATCAGTCGTCGTCGTCTCCGTCCCCGTCGTCGTCATCGTCGTCGTCGAAGTCAAAGCGAAGCCGCGGACGCAGGAGGAAGAATCCGCGATCCATGCTGCTGACGGCGATAATGTTGGGGCGCTTGAAGTAGGGATAGTTGCTCCAGGTGCCGCCGTCGAAGGTCGCGTTGTTGTCCTCCGGATACATGTCGAAGAAGGCGACCTCGTCATAACGGCCATCGGCGACCCTGCTGATGTCGAAGATCCGCAGACCCGAAGTGTAGTTCGAGGCGAAGGAATATTTGCCCCGCGTGTAGAGATTGTGGTCGATCGAGGTCTCGCCGTTCGTCGTCTCGGCGAAAAGCACGGGGTTCTCGAGATCGTGAAGGTCCCAGAGCCGGGTCGTGGTCGTCGAGACCGCCTCGAAGAGCTCGTCCAGTTCGTCGTCGTGAATGAAGTAGGCCTGATCCGGCGTCAGCCAACCCTGGTGGCTGTAGCCGAAACCATCCGCGTAGGGCGTGTTCGAGATGACCTTGACGTCGTCCTTGTCGGTGACGTCGACGATGGACAGCGTGTTGAAGAAGGGCGCCTCGCCTTCGCTGCTGCGGTTGGCGGAGGAGCTGAAGCAGATCTCGTGATTCCGATACCTTCGGTCCGGACCCTTGTAGTTCACGCACTGCGTGTCGTGAACGTAGCCATGCTCGCTGAAGCAGCCGGCGTTGGTCGGATTGCTGGGATCGGAAATGTCGATCATCTCCAGACCGCCGCGGCAGGTGTTGGCCCCGACCACGTAGGCGAAGCCCGAGTCCACGTTGATCGCGACGTTGTGCGAGCTGGAGAACTCGTTGTAGAGGGCGGCGTTTTCCAGAATCACCGGCCCGTCGCGGCCGTCGAGACCACGCAGGGTCCGCAGGTCGAGAACCTGCAGGCCGTGATTGGTCGCCTCGGAGCCGATGAAGGCGTGGTTCTTGTAGACCTTGATGTCACGCCAGAGCTCCCGGTTCGGATCCAGGGCAGCCGCCGGCAGGAAGCCGACCACCTTCGGCCGCAACGGCCGGGTGACGTCGATGGCAAGCGTGCCTTCCGTCGCCCCGAGGAGCGCGTACTCGCGCCGAGTCTTCGGATCGGTCCAGCCCCAGATGTCGTTGACGAAGCTGACGCCCAGCTCGGCGATGTCGATGTGAGCGAGCAAGTCGACGTCCTTGCAGGGATACTGCCCCGCCGCAAGGCCACGCTTGCACGCGGCGAAAGTGAAGCCACCGGCACTCGATGTCGAGGCGTCGGCCGTCGCGGCCGAGCTGCTTGCGGCCGAGCCGCTCAAGGCGGTCGTGCTCAGGCTGCGCGTAGCGGACGACGCCTGGGTCTCAAGAAGCTTGGCCTTGTTCTTGGCCGCGATGAGTCGGAAGGATTCCGTCTTGCCGCCGTCGAAGTCGTCGGGTCTGTGTGCATTCGCTGTGGTGGAGATCGCAATGGCGGCCGCAGCGGCCAAAACGACCGTTGTAAAGTGATTCATTTTTGAAGCCTCCCAGCTTATACACGCGACGATAGAGCAGGCTTCGCCGAATTGTAAAGCGCCTTCCTCACCTGAAGGGGGTAGAAAGCAGTCTTCTACCCTCAAGAGCTGCAATCGGGACACAAAAGTTCCAAACTCGGATCGAAAACGAAACAATCCAAACAGACGGCTGTCTTCCGAGCTTCGCCCCCGAATCGCCGGGTCCGGCGCGTGCCGCCGCGTATAATCCCAGCTTTTTTGTGGTTTCTGCCGAAGCTTGCCGCCGCCGCGGCCGGAGGGCCGATCGGCGCCCACACTCAGGAGGTCTGACGGCGCCCGTTCCCACGCTCAACACCTCGGCCCCGGCGGGTCCATAGCCATAACAAGGTAATGCCCGGATGGGTTGTCAGACTCTAAGGGGTTGAACAAGGCATAAGCATATTGTCTTAAAGCGGGTTACCCGTTATTGGCGAAACCACTTGGCGCCGCTTGCAGCGAAGGACGGATTGCGCCCGCCCGCCGGCCGCGGTGGGCGCGACGGCGAGGCGCGAGAATCCATCACGCGTCTCCGGCCCGGCGCCGGCCGACCACGACGCCGCAGGCCTCGAGCCGCACGTCGCCGAGGATGGTGTCGTAGCCGGCTAAGAGCTCCGCAACGACGACGGCCTCCGGTCCGTAGTTAAAGACGTAGCGGTGGCGGCCGCGGTCCCTCACCCGGATGTCCGCGGGCAGGCGGCGCGTCTCGAGACCGGCGTCGCGCGCCAGCCGCTCAACCACATCGAGCGCGTAGGCGGGCGACGGCAGGCCGGCCAGGTAGGCGACCCCGCCCCGCTGGGCCAGTGCGATCTCGCCGTCCTCGGTGAGGTCGATCACGTCGACGCCGGGCGCCACGACGAGCTCGCGCCAGAGCGCGAAGTGCGCCTCCGCGCCCTTCTCCGCGATGCCGAGGGTCTCGAAGGGGGGCAGGCTCTCGACCCGCGACACGGTCAGGGGGATCAGCGACCGGAAGGCGCCAGGCGGCAGGGATTCCGGGATCTGGAACTCCTTGGTCTTTGACCCGCTGCGCGGTCCGAGCAGCACCCGCTGCCCCGCCGCCCCGAGGGCCGCCGCCAGCGCCGGGTCCTCTGCGAAGAGGCCCGGGACGATGACGAGCGCCCGGCCGGAGACGGCTTCCGCGGTCGCGGGCACGACGTCGACGGCGAGGCCGAGTTGCCGCAGGACGCGATAAAAGAGCAGACAGAGGTCGAGGTAGCGGAAGCCCCGGCCCTGCGGTTGGATTTCCCAGGCCCCGGCGCTCTCGTAGTCGAAGACCAGCGCGACCGGCGCTCGGGACAGGGGGTCCGGCGCGCCGAGCGCGGCGAACTCCCGCGCCAGGGCGGCGACGACCTCGAAGGCCTCGTTCGGCCGTCCATCGGGCAGCAGAAGGCCCTCGTGCATCTGTTCCTGGCCGAAGGGCGCCTGGCGCCAGCGGAAGAAGCTGACGACCTCTGCCCCGGCCGCGAAGGCCTCCTGGGCCCAGAGCCGGACCGCGCCCGGCGCCGGGATCGGGTTGTGCGGCGCCCAGTTGACCGCGCCGGGCTGCTGCTCCATCACCCACCAGCGCCCGCGGCCACAGGCCCGGTAAAGATCGTGGTGGAAGGCCTGGAAGTCCGGGTCGCCGACCTTGAGGTAGCGACGCTTGCGGTCGTCGTCGCGGAGGTCGCGCTCGAGATGGCCAAGCGGATAGCTGTCCCAAGTCGCGACGTCGAGATCGGCAGAGAGCGCGAAGTGATCGAAGCCGGTGAAGCCGCCCATGAAATTGTGCAGGACGTCCCGCCCAGGGGAATGGCGGCGGATGATTTCGACCTGGCGGCGGTTGAAAGACACCACCGCCTCCGAGGCGTAGCGCCGGAAGGCAAGCTCATGGGCCGGGTTCGCCTCCGTGACGGTCAGGTTCGGCAGCCCGACCTCGTCGAAGGCGCGGTACGCCATCGACCAGAAGACATTGCCCCAGGCCCGGTTTAGCGCCTCGACCGTCCCGTAGCGCGCCGCACACCAGGCGCGGAAGCCGTCGAGGGCCGCCGCCGAGTAGCTCAAGACCGTGTCATGGCAGCCGTACTCGTTGTCGGTCTGCCAGGCGACCAGCGCCGGATGGCTTCCGAAGGCCTCGGCCAGGGCGGTGACGATGCGCGCGCTCTCCTCCCGGTAGCCCGGGTGGCTGAAGCAGTAGTGCCGGCGCGACCCGAAGCCGCGCGGCCGGCCCTCGCGGTCGACCGCCAGCATCTCCGGCATGCGGTCGACCAGCCACTTGGGCGGACAGGCGGTCGGCGTCCCGAGCACGACCTCCAGGCCCGCGGCTTGCAGGGTGTCGATCGCGCGCGCCAGCCAGTCCAGACACAGCCCGCCCGGTTCCGGCTCCAGCCGCGACCAAGCGAACTCGCCGATCCGCACGACCGAAATGCCGACTTCGCGCATCATCGCGGCATCGGTCGGCCAGCGTTCTTCGGGCCAATGCTCCGGGTAATAGCAGACCCCGAGCCTGGGCCGGCGCGGCGCGTCCTCACCGCTCATCGAGCCCCCCGCCGAAGGCCTCGTCATAGGCCGCGATGACCGCGCGCGCCTTGGCCGCGACCTTCCCCGGCGGGTCGCCCGGCACGTAGAGGCTGGTGCCAAGGCCGAAGCAGCGGAAGCCGGCGGCGGCGTAGGCCCTGAAGTCGGCCTCGGAGACCCCGCCCACGGCCCCCATGACCGTGCCCATCGGCAGCACGGCGCGAAGCGCGGCCAGGCCGGCAGGGCCCAGCGCGCTGGCCGGAAAGATCTTGAGCGCGGAGGCCCCGAGCCGCAGCGCAGCGAGCGCCTCGGTCGCGGTGAAGACCCCCGGCAGGGTCACCAGGCCCTGCGACACGGCGCGTCCCAGGACCGCCTCGTCGACGTTCGGGCTGACCATCAGCCGGCCGCCGGCATCGCGCAGCCGGCCGACGTCCACGGCATCGAGAACCGTGCCGGCCCCGACCAGGAGCTCGGCGCCGAAACCGCGCGCCAGGCGCTCGATCGAGTCGAAGGGCGCCGGCGAGTTGAGCGGCACCTCGATCGCCTCGAAGCCGGCCTCGGCCAGGGCGCCGGCGATACGTTCGATCTCGTCGGGCCGGATGCCGCGTAGGATCGCCACCAAGTCCCGGCGGAGCGGCGGCCAGGGTTTCGCCGCGGTCATGCCCGTTGCCTCGCGAGGCCGCCGGCCGCAGCCTTGGACGCGATCGCCATCAGGCCGGCGCAGACCGCTCGATCGGCGTCGACGGTCGCCACCCTGACACCTGCGTTCGCAAGGGCCGCCTCGTAGAGGCGCGCCATGGTGCCGCTCGCGACCAGGGTCACCGCGCCGGAGCCGTCCCCGTCGCGCAGGGCGACCGCCACCTCCGCGCCGATCAGGAGCCCCGAGAGCCGCGCCGCAGCGGCAGCCCCGGTCAGGCCGTCGAGAAGACCGGCCGCCCGGATCGAAAAGAGCTCGGCCAGAACCCGCTCCGGCGCCGCCAGCGCGCGCGAGAGAGCCTCCAGGAAGACCGGGTCCCAGGCGTCGACCTGGGCGGCCGCCTCGGCCTCGACGGCGGCCAGGCTGTGGCGGAGGATCGAGTGCCTGGACAGGACGGCGAAGAGCTCGCCGGTCAGGTAGCTTGTGAAGTCCTCGACCCGCCGGTCCTCCAGCATGACCCATTTGGAATGAGTCCCGGGCAGGCAGACCCGCCTGCGGCCGGTCTCGCCGAGGGGAACCGGGCCGGCGACCGTGACCCCGATCAGCTGGGTCTCCTCGCCGCGCATCACGTCGGGCGCGGCGGGGTCCCGCTTGGCCAGACCGGGCACGATGCGCACCTCAAGGTCGGTGCCTGCCACCGCCACGACGCCCTCGGCGAGCTTGTCCAGCGAGGCCGGCAGGTCGACATAGGGCGCCTCGAGCCAGCCCTCGTGGGAGCCGGCCATGCCGCAGATCAGGATGGGCAGCGTCTCCGGCGCCAGGAGCCGGCCCAGATGGTTCCGCAGCACCGCCTCGAAGCCGAGGCGCCGCCCGGCCTCCAGGCCCTCCGATCCCTGGCTCAAGGCGAGGACCCGGCCCTCCGAGTCGAGCAGCCAGAGCCGGAAGCGCGTGGTGCCCCAGTCAACCGCCGCCAGCACGGGCCCGCCCTCGGTCATGCCCGGCCTCCGCCGCCGAGCAGGGTCTGGCCGCCGATCATCCGCGCGCCGAATGGAAAGGCGACACCCAGATCCATCAGCCCGCTCCCCTTCTTTCACCCACCGCTCGGCCCTCGAGGATCCAGAGCGTGTCGGGGAAGGCCAGCGGCAGGACCAGGCCGGATTGCATAAGCGCGGCGCCGGAGAGGCTGAGGCCAGAGCCGGTCAGAAGCGGTGACGGAAAGTGCCGGGTCGCCGCCGACTGGAGGACCTCCGGGTTGCAGAGGCGGACCCGATAGCGCCGCGCCGGGTCGAGGCCGGCCAGGCGCAACGGCACCGAGGCCTCCGCCCGCGGGACCGCCAGGGTCGCCGCGAAGAGCAGGAAGCAATCCCCCGCGTCGTCGACGCTCATCCGGGCTGAGGTCTCCTCGCCCACAGGCTCCAACCGGTACTCGCGGGCGGCGTGAAGAAAGGCTCGGTTATCTTTGTAGAAGTCGATCGCGCGGCGCAGCTCGTCGGCCTCCACGTCGCTCAGCTCGCGCAGGTCCAGCTCAAGGCCCATGTGGCCGGTCAGGGCGACGGCAGCGCGGAAAGCCATGGGCAGGACCCGGCCGGAGCTGTGGCAGCGGCGCGGACCGACGTGGCTGCCGACGACCTCGGGCGGCAGGAAGGTCATGGCCGCCATCTGCATGCGCCAGCGTTCCCGCGCGTCGTTGGAATCGGACAGCCAGACCCGGTCGCAGCGTTGCAGCATGCCGTAGTCGAGGCGGGCGCCGCCGGACGCGCAGGACTCGATCTCGACCTGCGGATGGCGCGCCCGCAGGCGGTCGATCAGGGCGTAGAGGGCACGGGTGCGGCGATAGGCCAGATCCCTGCCCTCCGCGTCGAAGGCCAGGGTGATGTCGCGGTTGTGGTCCCACTTGAGGTAGCCGATCCGATGGGACGACAGCAGCGCATCGAGCGCCTCGAAGAGGTGCTCGATGACCGCGGGCTTGGCCAGGTCGAGGGCCTGCTGGCCGCGGCCGGGGATCTGTGCGTAGCCCTCGGGCGCGAGGACCCAGTCCGGATGGGCCCGGGCGAGGTCGGACTCGAGGCTGACCATCTCCGGCTCGACCCAGAGCCCGAAGCCCAGGCCGAGGCCTTCGACGTGATCGATCAGGGGGCCAAGCCCCTGCGGATAGCTGCGCGGGTCGGCCCGCCAGTCGCCGAGGCTCGAGGTCGCGTCGTCGCGCTTTCCGAACCAGCCGTCGTCGAGCACGAAGCGCTCGGCGCCCAAGTCGGCGGCACGATTGGCGAGATCTTTCAGGACTTCGAGGTCATGGTCGAAGTAGACCGCTTCCCAGCAGTTGAAGTGCACCGGCCGCGGCGCCGGGGCGTCGGGCAAACGGACGAGGTGGCGCCGGACGTGGGACTGGAAGGCCTGGGCCAGGCCGCTGAGCCCGCCCTCCGCATGGGCGAAGTGGATGACGCCCGACTCGAAGCCACCGTCCTCGTTCCGGTCGCGGTCGTCCCGGCTGCAGGACAGGCCGAACTGCAGCTGCCGGCGCCCGTCGGGCAGCTCCTCGACGATCATCCGGTGGCCGCCGGACCAGCCGAAGTGGACCCCGTAGGCCGTGCCCTGCGTGGCCGTCGCCCCGGGCCGCGGGACCACGAGCGCCGGGAAGTGATCGTGGCCCGGCCGGCCGCGCCGGCTCTCGCGCAGGTGGACGCCACGCGCGAAGCCGACCCGTTCCTCGCCGAACTCCCGGCTCCAGCGGCCGACGTAGTCGATGAAGTCCGCGGCGTCCTGGGGCAGCGGCAGGACCGGCGCCGCCAGCCAGTCGAGGATGAGGTCCCCTGCCCCCTCGACCACCGCCCGGGCCCGGAGCACCTCCTCCCCCGGCGCCGCCTCGAAACAGGCCCGGTAACGCAGGCTGCGGTGGCGGTCGCGCGCAAGGAAACGGATCGTCCCGTCCTCGGCCTCGACGGCGTCCAGCTCGAACTGCGTGGCCAAGGGCCGGCCCCTCCCGTCCCGCAGGCGCAGGCCCGGCTGGCCGGGGAAGGCGCGGCCCTCCTCCGGGCAGAGCGAGAGCTCGGCGACCTGGTCGAGGGTCCCCGGGGCCAGCGGCCGGACCTGGCTGCGCGCCAGGGCCTCCAGGTCTTCGGTCGACGGCAGCGGCGCGCCCCAGTAGACGACGCCCGGCAGCCGGCCGTCCCAGGACGCGAAGGCCAGGGTCTGGCCCGGCGTGTCGAGGCGCCAGCACTGCAGGCTCGGCATAGGCCCGGGCTCGGGATGGGGCGCGGCCTGGGGCGCCATGGCTCAGCCCTTGGTCGCGCCGAGCGTCAGGCCGGCGATGAAGTGGCGCTGCATCAGGAAGAACATGATCACCGGCGGCAGGGCGGCGACGATCGAGCCGGCCGAGACCAGGTGCCAGGCGGCGACCCACTGGCCGTTCAACGAATAGAGCCCGGCGGTCACCGGCAGGGCGTGGTTACCCTGGACCAGGACCGTGGCCCAGAAGTAGTCGTTCCAGATGAAGGTGAAGATCAGCACGGCCAGCGCGGCGATGGCCGGACGCATCAGCGGCAGGACGATGTACCAGAAGATCTTCCACTCGCTGACCCCCTCGACCCGGGCCGACTCGATCAGCTCGCCCGGCAGCGCCTTGATGAAGTTGCGCATGAAGAGGGTGCAGAAGCCGGTCTGGAAGGCGACGTGGAAGAGGATCAACCCCATCGTCGTGTCATAGAGGCCCATCCGCAGGGTCAGGTCGCGCACCGGCACCATCAGGATCTGGAAGGGCACGAAGTTGCCGGCGACGAAGAGGAAGAAGACGACCAGGTTGGCCCGGAAGCTGTAGACCGCGAGCGCGTAGCCGGTCAGGCAGGACAGCGCGACCGCGCCGATCACGGTCGGGATCGTAACCTTGAAGGAGTTCAGGATGTACTGGCCGATCGGCGAGTTCTGGAAGACCTCGGCGTAGTTCCCGATCGCAATGGCGGAGGGCAGCCCGAAATAGTTCCCCGCGGCGAGGTCGCCGGAGGGCTTGAGCGAGGTCATCATCACGCCGAGGAGCGGCAGCAGCCAGAGCAGCAGGGCCAGGGGCAGCGCGGCCTTGTAGCCGCCGCGATAGAAAGCCCCCGCCCGTTCGATCGGCTTCGGGAACATCAGCCCTGCCTCTCTTCCGAGACCATGCGGACGATGAAGAGCGTGATGAAGACCATCATGATGCAGAACAGCACCACGGCGATGGCCGCGCCGTAACCCATGCGGAAGCCGTATTCCGAGAGCGCCTGCTCGTACATGTAGAAGGACAGCACCCGGCTGGAGCCATAGGGCCCGCCGTCGGTCATGATCGAGATCAGGTCGAAGGACCTGAGCGCGCCGATCACCGTGACCACCACCGCGATGAAGGTCGCCGGCCTGAGTTGCGGCAGGATGACGTGCCAGAGCATGCGCCAGCCCTTGGCGCCGTCCAGCCGGCCGGCCTCGATCTGGTCCGGCGAGACGTTGTTGAGCCCGGTCAGGTAGAGGATCATGCAGTAGGCGATCTGCGGCCAGAGGCCGGCGGCGATGATGCCGTAGGTGACGAAGCGCTCGTCGGCCAGGATCGCGACGCTCTCGCCGGTCAGGCCCTCGATGATCCGGGTCAGGAGCCCGAAGTTGGGCGCGTAGAACCAGGAGAAGATCAGCCCGACCACAACCTGGCTGATGACGAAGGGGAAGAAGAACAGCGACTTGTAAAGCCGGATCCCCCAGACGTTCTGGTTCAGAAAGACCGCAATCATCAGCCCGGCCGGGATCGCCAGCATGTAGA
This sequence comes from Kiloniellales bacterium, assembly GCA_030066685.1. Lineage (NCBI taxonomy): Bacteria > Pseudomonadati > Pseudomonadota > Alphaproteobacteria > Rhodospirillales > Kiloniellales bacterium. The sequence continues at coordinate 11,537 of JASJBF010000050.1, forward strand.
GCAGGAGCCAGAGGACGTTGTTCTCGAGCGAGGTGTAGAAGGCCTCGTCGTCGATCAGCTCGACGTAGTTCTCCAGCCCGATCCAGGCCTTCTCGCCGATGCCGTCCCAGTCGTAGAGGCTGATCCACATGGACTCGAAGATCGGGGCGATGACGTAAACCGCGAACATGAGGACGCCGGGCGCCAGGAAGAGCCAGGGCGCCAGCCGCCGCTGGTTACGGCGCCAAAAGCCGCTGCCCGATCGCCTGGCCGTGAGCGTCGCCGCCGACATGACGGAGCTTCCCGGGGTCCAGGCGGCCTATTTGTAGACCCGCTTGCGGATCTTCTCGAGCCGCTTGAGGATCCGCTCGGCCTGGTCCGGCTTGACCATGAACTCCTGGAAGCCCTCCATGCCCGCCTTGGCCATGCCGGCCGGGGCGTCGCGGTCGTAGAACTGGGCCAGGGCGTGGGCCTTGGACAGCATCGCGAAGCCCTCGGCGAGGATCCGGTCCTGGGGCGGCTCGGAGCGGTTGTTCACCGGCAGCTGGCCGAGGGTCCTGTTGATCGCGGTCTGGACCTCGGCGGTGGCCAGGAAGGCCAGGAACTTCCGAGCGTCCTCCTTGTTCTTGGCCTTGGTCGGGATGTGGATGGTGTCGGTCGGCGCGTCCTCGGCCTTCGGAATCCCCGGGGTGATCTCGGGGAACTGCAGGAAGCCGATCTGCTCTTCCTTCAGGCCGCCGTCGATCATGGTCGCGACCGCGAAGTTGCCCATGAGGTACATGGCCGCCTTGCCCTGGACGAGAAGCGGCACCGCCTCCTGCCAGTCGATCGCGGCGTGGTTCTCGACGAAGTAGCCGGGCTCGACCAGCTCGGCCCAGCGGGCGAAGACCGCCTTCACCCTGTCGTCGGTGTAGGCGACCTTGCCGGCGGTCAGGTCCATGTGGAACTCGTAGCCGTTGACCCGCAGGTTCAGGTAGTCGAACCAGCCGCCGGTCGGCCAGAGCGCCTTGGTGCCGATGGCGAAGGGGGTGATGCCGGCGGCCTTGAGCTTGGCGCAGGCTTCGAGCAGCTCGGCCCAGGTCGCGGGCGGCGCGATGCCCTGTTCTTCGAAGATGTCGGCGCGGTAGTAGATGCCCCACTGGTAGTAGGTGTAGGGCACGCCCCACTTCTTGCCGTCGATGGTCATCGAGGCCGCGGCCGAGGCCAGGGTCTCGTCCAGCCCGCCCTCGGCCCAGACGTCGCTGACGTCCTCGAAGAGACCGGCCTTGACGAAGGGCGCCATTCGGTTGCCGGCGTACCAGTTGGCCAGGTCCGGCGCGTCGGCGGTCAGGAAGTTCCGGATCGAGGTCTTGTAGCCCTCGTGGTCGAAGACGTTCCACTTGACCGTGACGTCGGGATGCTTGGCCTCGAAGGCGGCGATCAGCTCCTCGAAGGCCTTCTTGGGCGCCGGGTCCGAGGTGTCGGTGTTGATGACCAGCTCGCCGGCCCAACCGGCCGAGGCCATGGTCGCGGAGATCGCGGCGGCCGCCGCCAGCCGCCCGGCCGGAACCTTCATCTGCTCTGCTCCCCTTCGTTGCGCCGCCCGGCCCTTTGATCCGAGCGCTCTTGTGCGTTCCATTATTCGGAACACCGTTTCTTATATTGAAATTATGGGCGCTTCGCGCTATGGCTGTCAACAGGCAAGACGGCTACAACCCTGAGACGTGGACCCTGCGGGCCGCTTCGGAGGCGAGATGACGGAGCTGGAGACGCTCCCACCTGCGACCGCATCGCCGGACGAGGCCGGGCCGGGCACGGTCGGCAAGGCGCTGGAAGTGCTCGAGGCCATCGCCGAGGCCGAGGGGCCGCTGCGCTTCGGCGACCTGCTGAGGGCCCGGCCCTATCCCAAGGCGACCCTGCACCGCCTGCTCAAGTCCTTGATTCGCAACGGCATGGTCGCCTACGACCCGCGGCGCCAGACCTATCACCTGGGGCTCAGGCTGATCCGCCTGGCGAGCGGCGCCTGGGCGCGCTCGACCCTGGCGGAGGCGGCGCGCGGCACCCTGGACGCGCTCTCGGCGGAGATTGGCGAGACCCTGCACCTGGCCATGCTGGACGCCGGCCAAGTGCTCTACGTCGACAAGCGGACCTCGGAGCGCTCGGTCGCGATGTTCTCTTCGACCGGCAAGGTCGGGCCGGCCTACTGCACCGGGCTGGGCAAGGCCATGCTCGCCTTCCTGCCGGCCGAGGAGGTCGAGGCGGCGATCGCGCGCCAGGCCTTCCACCGCTTCACCGAAGCCACCTGCACGAAGCCGGCGGTGCTCAGGGCCGAGCTGGCGCGGATCCGGGACCGCGGCTTCGCCTTCGACCGCGAGGAGCACGAGGCCCGGATCATCTGCGTCGCGGTCCCGGTCCTGAGCGAAAGGGGAACGGTCCTCGGCGGGCTCTCGGTGACCAGCACGACCTACCTGTCGAGCCTGCGCAAGCTGGAGCGCTACGCGCCGCGCCTCGCGGAAGCGGCCCGGGCAATCGCCGCCGAGGCGGCGGTGCGCATGCTGCCCGGGACCTGAGGCGGACCGGCGCGGAGCGAGGGAGGAGCGCCATGGCGGGACTGCAGATCAGCGACCTGCGCAAGAGCTTCGGCTCGGTCGACGTCATCCGCGACGTCTCCCTGGAGATCGCCGAGGGCGAGTTCTGCGTCTTCGTCGGGCCTTCGGGCTGCGGCAAATCGACCCTGCTGCGCATGGTCGCCGGGCTCGAGGCGGCCACCGCCGGGACCATCGCCATCGGCGGCGAGGTGGTCAACGACGTCGACCCCTCGGAGCGCGGCGTGGCCATGGTCTTCCAGTCCTACGCCCTCTACCCGCACATGACCGTGGCCGAGAACATGGGCTTCGGGCTCAAGATGACCGGCGGCGACCCGGCGCTGATCAGCCAGCGGGTCGAGGCCGCGGCCAGGATCCTGCACCTGGAGCCGCTGCTGGCGCGCAAGCCCAAGCAGCTCTCCGGCGGCCAGCGCCAGCGGGTCGCGATCGGCCGGGCGATCGTGCGCGAGCCCAAGGTCTTCCTCTTCGACGAGCCGCTGTCGAACCTCGACGCCGAGCTCAGGGTCCAGATGCGCCTGGAGATCGCCAAGCTGCACCAGAGCCTGGGCGCGACCATGATCTACGTGACCCACGACCAGGTCGAGGCCATGACGCTGGCCGACAAGATCGTGGTGCTGAGGGCCGGGCGGATCGAGCAGGTCGGCGCGCCGCTCGAGCTCTACAACGACCCGGACAGCCTTTTCGTCGCCGGCTTCATCGGCTCGCCGCGGATGAACTTCCTCAAGGCCGAGGCCGCTGCCGCGGCCGAGGGCAGGCTGAGCCTCGCCCTGCCCGACTTCGACGGCGTCACCCTGGCCCTTCCGATCGCGGCCGCGCCGCCCGCAGCGGGCAGCAAGCTGCTTCTGGGCATCCGCCCGGAGCACTTTGCGCCCGCGGGCGACGGCGGCGGCGCGGTCGAGATCGCGGCCCGGGTCGAGGTGGTCGAGCACCTGGGCGGCGCCTCCTACGCCTACGCTCGCTCCGAGGAGGCCCACCCCCTGGTGGTCGAGCTCCAGGACGGCCAGAGCGCCGCCGAAGGCGCCCGTCTCACCGCCGCCTTCGACCCCGCCCGCGCCTTCCTCTTCGACGAGGAGAGCGGGCGGCGGATCCGGTAGCTGCAATCTCCCGATGCAGCCTTGGAGCCGGACCGGCGGCCCCTTCGGCGGCATAAGCGATTACAACAGGTAATCCCCGAAAAAAGGTGGCGATGACGGGCCTGTAAACGCAGTCGATTGCGGGGCGCGCCACCACGCCAAGCTGCTCTTCTTGGCTCCGCCTGCCGAGCGGACAAGTCGATTACGGCTGGAAGTCTGCTTAGGCCATGTGACCGAACCTCGGCAGCGCGGCCCACCTAATGCCAAGGGAAGGAACAGCCACTTCCCAAAATCCTACGATTGATGACGCAGTCTCTCTGCTTCGCGTCTGTCCACCCATAGCACGTAAAGGGCAGCTGTAAGCCCCAAAGCTGCTGACAACAGCATCATTCCAAGCAGCCCGTAGGCCGCATTCTGTTCGGTGAGAACAGCGCCAGTGATCCCGGACATTAGAGCGCCACCCGCAACCGTGATTGCCCCAAATAAGCCTGACGCGCTTCCTGCTAAACTTGGTCTTACGGACATGGCACCGGAAATGCTGCTCGGCATGGTTATGCCGTTTCCAACGCCATAGAAGATGCAGGCGCCGAACAAAGTGACCTCATGAAAGACTCCTACCAACGGAAAAAGTAGGCCCAGAAGCAAGCCTAAACAGGCAACACTGCGCCCGGCGATCATCATGGTCGTGAGCGCATGGCGCGCGGCAAATCGACCGGCGAGAAAGCTGCCAAACACAAAGCCTCCGGTGATGCTGCCCATGTAAACGCCGAGTTCCGCGGCCGAGATTTCGAAGAGGACGGAGGCGACCAAGGGCGCCCCGCCCAAGAAGGCATAGAACCCGCCTGTCGAGAAAGCCATGCAGAGAGCATAGCCCCAGAACCGACGAGAGCCGAACAGCTCGGGATAGCTGCGGAGCTGTTGCAGGAGGGTCTTTGAGGGGGTTTTGTTGGTTTCGCGGAGATCGAACCAGCAAAGGCCAAGCACTGTTAGACCGAAACACAAGAAGGCCCAAAAACTTGCGCGCCAGCCGAAGAGCTCTTCCAAAGCGCCGCCGAACATTGGCCCGAGCATGGGCGCGACCGCATAAGCCATGGCGATATAGCCCATCAGGCTGGCGGCCTTTTGTGCTCCCGAACAGTCCCTGATGACCGCGAGCGAGACCGTGTAACCGGATATAATCGCGGCCTGCATCATCCGAAACACCACAAAGCTCACGATGTCGGTCGCCAGCAAGCAACCGACAGATGCCAGACAAAAAATCACCAGACCTGACAAGATGACGGGACGCCGCCCGAAGCGGTCGGACAGAGGCCCCATGAGCAGCTGCAAGACGGCGGTCATGGCCGCGTAGCCGGCGATGGAGAGGTTCACCAGTGCGTAGCGGGCCTCAAAATCCGCCGCGATGCTGGAAAGCGACGGAAGGAACATGTTCAAGGATACGACCGATAGTCCACTCAATAATATGAGCGTAACGAGTCTCGGCGGTTTGACAGTATCCTGATCCACGGGGTCCTTTCCGCCCATCGGCGACAACCCCGTCGACAAATGGGCAAAAAAATGCCCCCGTTCTTGTTGGGGGCGCACGGGGTTTCGGTTTGGGTTCCGTTACCGGTCCAAGCGCCTTTCTCCCACGACGACGACAGCGATTTTCATATCAGTAAGGTCCCAAACGTTTGGTCAGCACGTTAGGCATGGACATCCGCAGCGTCAACGGAGGCGCGTGCTCGACCAAGTCCGCCTTGGGTCAAAACACCCTCTTACCGAGCATCGACGCGCACGTCCGGCAATAGGGACAGAGCAGTCCCCGCAGCCGCTTTTGCGATCCGGTCAGGAGAGCAACCAGCCGCCGTCGACGTCGACCGTGGTGCCGGTCATGAAGTCATTGGTCACCACCAGCATGATCGCCTGGGCGACCTCGTCGGCGGTGCCGGCCCGCGGGATCAGGTTGGCGGCGGTCAGCTTCTCGTAGTGCGCCTCGCGCTCGGCGCCCTGAAGCGAGACCATCGGCGTGTCGATCAGGCCGGGCGAGACCACGTTGATCCGCCGCGGCGCGAGCTCGGGCGTGACGCCGCGCACGAAGGCCTCGACGGCGCCGCCGACCGACCCGATGGCGATCTGGCCGGGCTTCATCCGACGGGCCGGCGCACCGGAGACCAGCACGATGCAGCCGTCCGGCGGCAGGTGGCCGGCGCCGAAACGCACGACGTTGGTATAGCCCCAGAGCTTGTCGAAGGAGCCCTGGTAGCCGTCCATGTCCATCTCCAGGAAGGGGCCCACCGCGCGCTCGCCCCCGGTCGCCGCACTGATCAGGATGTCGAAGGGCGCCAGCCTCTCGAACAGCGCCTGCAGCGCCGCGCGGTCGCGAACGTCGCAGCGCTCGAGCGTGATGCCCGGTCCCGGGTCTCCGGCCTTCGAGGGATCGCGACTGATCGCGACCACCGCCGCCCCGGCGTCGGCGAGCCGCCGCGCGGCCGCCAGACCGATCCCCGAGGTGCCGCCGAAGACGATCGCTTTCCTACCGTTTACATCCAATTTCCTCACTCCCTCCACCGCTATGCCTGATGTGCCTTTCCGCCGACCATGCTACGGCAGGCGCGCCTATGCAAACGGCGAGTTCCTTCCGTATCGAGACCTTCGCATCGGCAGACATGATCGAGCATCCTTCACGCAACCACCCGTTGTTTGGAAAGTGCCCTACAGCCGGAACTTCCTGCCCGCTCCCGTCACGGCGCGGCGCGGCGCCTTTCGAGCAGGGCGTCGAGCCAGTCCGGGTCCATTTCGGGGACCGAGGAGAGCAGCAGGTCGGTGTACTCGTGGTTGGGCGGGGGTCAGGACCTCGGCCTTGGGACCCTGCTCGACGATCTGTCCACGGAGCATGACCACGATCTCGTCCGAGATCGCCTTCACCGTCGCCAAGCCGTGGGTGATGAACATGCAGGAGACCTTGAGCTCGTCCTGCAGGCGCTGCAGCAGCTTCAGAATCTCCTCGGCGACCAGCTGGCCGAGGGCCGAAGTCACCTCGTCGCAGATGATCAGCTCGGGCTCGGCGGCGAGCGCGCGGGCGATGCAGATGCGCTGCTTCTGGCCGCCCGAGAGATCGCCGGGATGGCGGTCGATGAAGTCGTCGGGCTCCAGCTCGATCAGGCGCAGCAGCTCGCGGACCCGCTCCTCTAGGACGCGGCCGCCATGCCCAGGTAGAAGCCGAGCGGCCGGCCGATGACCTCGCGGACACGCTGGCGCGGGTTCAGGGCCGTGTCGGGCATCCGATAGATCATCTTTTGTATTCGCGACAGGTTATGGCGCCGAGCAGTTTGTGCCCGGGGCGCTTTTCCCCGATGATCGCCAGGACGCACGCCGGGATTCCAAAGCCGCTAGAGACGAGACGCCATGGTCAAAGCCGCCGTATGCCGTGCCTTCGGCGCGCCCCTTCAGATCGAGGAGATCGCCGTCGCCGAACCGGGACCTGGAGAAGTCCGGGCCAGGGTCGCGGCCTGCGCGGTCTGCCACTCAGACATCCTCTACGCCGAGGGCGCTTGGGGCGGCGAGCTGCCGGCGGTCTACGGGCACGAGGCGGCGGGCGTCGTCGAGGCCGTCGGGCCGGGAGTGCGCCACGTCGCGCCCGGCGACACCGCGGTGATCACCCTGGTCCGGGCCTGCGGCCGCTGCCCCTGCTGCACCCAGGGCTTCTACGGCTCCTGCGAGACCCGCTTCGCGCTGGACGAGGCCAGCCCGCTTGCGGATGCCGGGGGCCTGCGCCTGGTCCACGGGCTGCGCACCGGCGCCTTCGCCGAGGCGGTGCTGGTCGAGGCCTCCCAGGTCGTCGCGATACCCGGGGAGGTGCCGCTGGAGAGCGCCGCCCTGCTGGCCTGCGGGGTGATCACCGGGCTGGGCGCCGTGATCAACACCGCCAAGGTCCGGGCCGGAGCCGACGTCGTCGTGATCGGTACCGGCGGGGTCGGCCTCAACGCCGTGCAGGGTGCCAGGCTGGCCGGTGCCGGCCGGATCATCGCCGTCGATCTCTCCGACGACAAGCTGGCCGCCGCCGAGGCCTTCGGCGCCACCGACGGGGTCAATCCGGGCGCGCAGGACCTGGCCGCGGCGGTGCGCGCGCTGACCGGCGGCCGGGGGGCCGACTACGTCTTCGTCACGGTCGGCGCCAAGGCGGCGGTCGACGGTGCCTACGACCTGCTCGCCGCCGGCGGCGCGCTGGTGCTGGTCGGCATGCCGGCGGTGGGCGAGACCTCGGCCTTCGAGATCGTCACCCTGGCCAACGACAGCAAGCGCATCCTGGGCAGCAAGATGGGCTCCTCCAACATCCACGAGGACATCCCGCGGCTGATCGGGCTCTACCGCCAGGGCCGGCTCAAGCTCGACGAGCTGATCTCGGCGCGCTATCCCCTGTCCGAGATCAACGCGGCCATCGCCTCGACCAAGCGCGGCGAGGCCCTGCGCAACGTGATCGTGTTCTGACCCAGGCCTGCGTCCGCCAAGTACCCAATTCCGGGGCAGGAATTCAGGTGAATCCGGAAGTTCGGTCGACACATTCACGCGTGGTGACGAGACAACAGCTCTTGGCTGCGCCGCGGCTGGGCAAGCCGCCGCACTACGTCTCGGCCCACATTCTCAGCAAGTTGGCATAGGTCTTGAAGGCCAGATCGGTCTCGCGAGAGTCCGGCGAGATCTCGGCCAAGCGGCGCCGGATCAGGTCCAGGTCGCTGAGCGCCTCGCGCTTCAAGGGATCCCGGACATGGCTCTCGACCCAGGTCACTGCGGCAATCCGCTCGCCCTTCGAGACCGGCGCGACCCGGTGCAGGGCGCCCGAGGGATAGACCACCGCCGTGCCCGCCGGGAGCTTGATCTGCTCTTCGCCGATTGCGGTCTCGACCGTCAACTCCCCGCCCTCGTAGTCGCCGGGGTCGTTGAGGAAAAGAGTCACCGACAAGTCCGTGCGGACCTTGCGATCGCCGCCCATCAGAGCGTCGTCGACATGTAGCCCGTAGTTCATGCCTTCCCGGTAGCGGCTGATCAGAGGTGTCTGCACCACTCTCGGTATCGCGACCCTTTGGAATTCTTTATTTTCTCTCAAAGCCTTGACGATCGACTTCTTGATTTCCTCGGCGCCCGGCGCCTGCTTTTTGAGCTGCAGATTATTCTTAACCAGCTTGGCGCGGAACCCGGCGGTTTCTCGGCCGTCGACGAACTCGGCGGATTGAATCGCCTCAAGGGTCGATCGCAGCTGCGCGGGTTCGAGGACGCCATCGATGCAGAAAATCATGCTTCTACCCTTCAACCTGCTCCCAGATGCCCTTGCCGTTCCGACAGGCGACGCGCGTTGCGGTCTCGTCGGCCGGCCGCGCATAGACGACCTCGCGGTACACCCGGCAGTATTCGCCCGACAGATTCTTGAAGGTCCTCAAAGGGGTCACGCTGCCCTTCAGATTGCCTTGGCTGTCGCGCCATTCCAGCTTCGATTGGCTTAGCCGCGTCTCAAGCGCTTTCTGCACTGCTTCTCCGGCCTGCTCGCGGTTCGCCGGAGACAGCCCGGAGTAGAGGTCCGTGGCCTTCTTTGCACTGCTTCCCGAGCAAGCGAGCATAAGCAAGCTGCCGAGCATGCAGAGACAAACGACGACGATCCGTCCCGAACGCGGGCATCGGGGCGAGATCATTGCCAGCCTTTGGCGATCGCTTCGGCCTCTTCCTCCAGCGTCAGGTCGCGCCCTCTCTGCTCGACTGACCCGAAACCGTCCCCGGCCTCACCGCCTTCGCCAGACTCCCCGCCTTCCCCAGATTCTCCGCCTTCGCCGGACTCCCCGCCTTCGCCGCCTTCACCCGACTCGCCGCCCTCGCCGCCGGAACCACCCTCGCCACCGCCGGATCCGCCTTCTCCGCTACCGGAATTGCCCCCCTCGCCGCCTTCGCCGCTGCCGGAATTGCCGCCCTCACCGCCTTCGCCGCCACCGGAATCGCCGCCTTCGCCGCTACCGGAATTGCCGCCCTCGCCTTTGTTGTGGACCAGGAAGCCGTTGGCGAAGTAGCGGTGGTCGCCATCGAGCAGGAGATTGTAGAGCGGGGTTTTGGGATCCGCGGCCGCGCTCTCGATTGAGACAAGCCGGTAGGGAGCCAGTTCGAGCGCGGCGGCCTCGGCGCCGATGGCTCCGGCCTGAACCGATTCGAGCCCAGGCTCCGCCAGCAAGACGTCTCCGGGAACCAGCGGCGCGATGCGCAAGTCTTTCGTTTCCAAGGCCGTGGCCTCAGGGTCAACGGCCTTCCAACCGGCAAGAGTCATGAAGGGGTGCTCGGCGGTAAAGAAGGCCGGACCGCCGTTGAAGCCGTAAAGCCGACGCCGCCCCAGGAGAGGCCGCTCAACGCCGATGACCTGATTCTGGCCGCCGCCTGGCGCACGCACGCAATCGCCGACCGAGACAGCCTCGATCGACCGCTCGCGCCCGTCCGCCATGCGGACCAATGTGCCAGCGATGAAGCAGGACTTGGCCCACGCGCTGGCCGCCTCCAGCGTAACCTTCGGCCCTCCGGGCTCGAGGTCGAAGGTCACCGGAAGGGCTGTCAGGACCAAGGCAATCGCGCTGGTCGATGCCAGGAGATGAAGGCGCACTCTGGGACGCTTATGCAAAGCTGCCAAGGGCTACTCCCTTACCAATTTATGTGCGACCGCTCGATTGGACGACTTCGCGCTGACTTGTCCAGCCCAAACTCGCCCGACCGGACGCCGAACCAAGGAGGCATAGATCAAGCGTCGGGGGGAAGGGCTTTGCCCTTCCCCGGAAATCTAATCCAGTCCTAGAGCCCTTGGCCATTTCGGGCCTAGCCCTCGGGGCCGATCCTCAATTCGCAGTCTGACGGCTTCTCGACCCGTAGTCGTCGCCGCTTTCGCCAGCTTCTCCGGCCTCGCCAGCTTCACCGGCTTCACCGGCTTCACCGGATTCACCTGCGTCGCCGCCGCCATCGCCGCCTTCACCGCCTTCGCCGCCTTCGCCGCCTTCACCACCTTCACCGCCTTCGCCGCCTTCGCCGCCTTCGCCGCCTTCGCCGCCTTCACCACCTTCACCGCCTTCGCCACCTTCGCCGCCTTCGCCGCCTTCACCACCTTCACCGCCTTCGCCGCCTTCGCCGCCTTCGCCGCCTTCACCGCCGTCATCGGCAAGTGCGGCCTTGATCGCCGGCGTCGGGGACACTGAATCCAGGCTCAGGGGAACTGCCGCCAAAGTAGCCGCGAGCAAGCTGGTCGAAGCAAGCAGGTGAAACTTCTTGAGCTTGTTTTGATCGGGCATCGTTTCTCTCCAATTTCTGCCTGTCGTGCGGTCCGGGGCGGCACCGGTCAGGAATGGCCATCACGTCCGCTGATGGTCTCAAAACACTTCAACCCGGAGATTTTTTCAGGCCACCGGGAGAATCTTCTTCCTTTGGCTTGCGCACTGCTCCGAATTCCGCAGATATTTGCCCCTCCCGCAAAAATACCGGGCCTCACGGCGAATCTGCCGGACAGGGAAAATCTGCCGGCTTGGCGTGTTTAGCTATCGATGGGCCAAAGGTGGATCTCCGCGCGAGGCTACAGTGGGCGGCGCGCACGGCCTGCGGTTGTGTTTCCTAAGCTAGGGCGGGAGCGGAGCCTCCGTGGACGAAACGACGCGCCAGGAAATGCTGTCGCTGCTGCCCCGATTGCGGCGTTTCGCCTATGCATTGACCGGATCGAGCGACGCTGGAGACGAACTCGTGCAGGCGACCTATGAACGGGCGATCAAACATATCGACAAGTGGCAGCCGGGAAGCCGCTTGGACAGCTGGATGTTCCGCATCGCCCGCAACCTCAATTTGAACCTCCTCCGCGACCAGAAACTGCGTGGCCCCTCGATCGACCCCTCGGCAGCCGACCTGGTGACCAATGTTGATGGCCGGCGTTCGGCGGAAGCCCGGTTGACCTTGGAAAGGGTTCGGAACCACATAGACCAGCTTCCCGAAGACCAGCGGAGCATCGTTCTGCTGATTTGCGTCGAGGGCCTCTCCTATGCCGAGGTCTCAGGAATCTTGGACCTGCCGGTCGGCACCATCGCAAGCCGTTTGGGGCGCCTGCGACTTCGGCTCAAGGCGATCGCTGACGGGCACGATCACGACGCGCCCCGGGAAAGAAAGGCAGACAAGGCATGAGTGAAAGGATCGAACTCGATACCCTCGTGGCCTACGCGGACGGAGAGCTATCCGGCGCCGAGCACGCCCGCGTCGAGGCAGAGATCGCAGCCGATTCGGCGACGGCACAGATCGTCGCGGACCTGCAGGATGGCAAGAAGCTCCTGCGCTCCGCCTATGACGACCCGGTGATCCTGGAGGTTCCGAAAGATCTGCGGACCTCGATCGAGGGGCTACTGGCCAAGGCTCCCGACGGTCGAAGCCCGGGCACGACCGGCGGGGTGACCGTCTGGTCCGCCTGGTTTCACCCAACCCGCTTTGCCGTGTCCTTCGCACTGATGCTCTTGGCGGCCGCCGGCGGCTACCTGCTGGCGGAATGGCGTTTCGAGCAGAAGCTCGCGGAACTCGATGCCGCGAGGGCGCAGGACCTGCAGCTCTTGGAGCAGGCGATCGGTCAGGCGCTCGAGAAGCATCTGAGCGGCCAGGTCGTGGAATGGCGCAACCCGACCAGCGGCAGCCGCGGCCAGGTGGTCCCGGTCCGAACCTTCAGATCCGAACAAGGCCAGTGGTGCAGGGAGTACCGCGAAGCCTTGATTTCGGAGAGCGGCGAAGAGGTCCGCTACGGCATCGCCTGTCGCAACGCGGGTGGCGAATGGCGGACACGGCTCCGACTCCTCGGCGAAGGATGACGCCGCCTGCCTGCTCTACCACCGCAGAATCAGCCGATCCGGCGATCGGGATCAGCGCTAACGCGTTGGCGTTACTGGCGGTTTTCGGTCGCGCGGCATAGCGACGGCACCGGGACATCCCCTCTCCTGCAGTTCCGGGCTAGCATGATGTGCTGACCTGTCGGCAGCCCTGTACGCCGAATGCGGAACCCCGGCACAGCCGTTGGAGGAGACTGCGTCACTATGGGCTTGTTCCCGGACTGCTACGCTTCGACGGCAGGCAGCGCGCAGGGCTTCGTCGCGAACGACGGTAGGATCTGAGCCTTGGCGGCCTTGGAGACTTTCGGGGAGACGGCCGGGCGCGCACGCGTACAGCGGGTGCGGATCTCCGGGCAGGGACTGACCGCCTGGGTCCTGACCTGGGGTGCCGTGGTGCAGGACCTGCGACTGGACGGCGTTCCGCACCCCCTGGTCCTCGGCTTTCCCAGTTTCCCGCCCTATCTCGAGTCGACGGCCTACTTCGGCGCCATCGTCGGCCGGCTGGCGAACCGGATCGCCGGCGGCCGGGCCAGGATCGCCAGCAGAATGCACAGGCTCGACCGGAACGACGGCGGACGCCACACGCTGCACGGCGGAAGCGAGGGCAGCGGCCGCCGGCTCTGGCGGCTCGAGGACGCGGGCGAGGACGTCGTCACCCTGCGCTGCACTCTGCCGGACGGTCACATGGGCTTTCCCGGCAACCTGGAGGCGGTCGCGACCTACCGCATCGTCCCGGGCCCTGCGCTCGCCCTGGACCTGAGCGCCGAGACCGACGCCGAGACGCTCTGCGGCTTCGCGCACCACAGCTACTTCAACCTCGACGGCGCGGGCACGATTCACGACCACCGGCTCAGGATCGCCGCCGACGCGGTCCTTCCGGTCGACGAGGCGCTGATCCCGACCGGCGAGGTGATGCAGGTCGCGGGCACGGCCTTCGACTTCCGCGCCGCGCGCCCGATCGGCGCGGCCGGCATCGCCTACGACCACAACTTCTGCCTTTCCGAGGCGCGACGGCCCCTGCGCGCGGTCGCCGCGCTCACCGGCCCGCGCTCCGGGCTGACCCTCGCGCTCGCCACGACCGAGCCCGGCCTTCAGGTCTACACGGGCGCGGGCCTGTCCAGCGGCGCGGCCCCGGGCCTGAGGGGCACGCCCTACGGCCCCTACGCCGGGGTCGCGCTCGAACCGCAGCCCTGGCCCGACGCGCCCAACCAGCGCTGGTCGGCGCTCGCCCGGCTGCGGCCGGGCGAGGTCTACCGGCAGACATCGGTGTTCCGATTCTCGCGTTCTCGAACGGAAAGCGGATGACGGAGGGGCCGGCCATCCCCTGTTGCGCGGCACCCGCGAGATCCAAAGGCAAGCCTGGGTTCGGGGAACGGGTCAGGGCGCATTGTCATCTCGCCCGGGAAGGACGGTAAAACGGAGCTCTGGCTGGAAGGCGACCTCGCCGGCACCCTTGCCCTGGCGGCAGACACGAAAACACCCGCCGATCCAGAGGACGCGCGGGTGCTGATATCGATGGTTGGATGACGTTAAGAATCTTTCGCACATCTGAGTGGGGGTTGGTGGCCCTCGAATCTGGTTGGGTTGGTTTTGCAGGAATCAACTGCTCCAGAGAGGAGAAGCCACGATGGAAGAGGCGGAACGGCTGTGCGATGCGGAGCGCTACGAGCGCTCGGAGGCTCGTCGGGACACCCGGGCCGGCAGTTATCAGCGCAAGCTCCATACGATGGCCGGCGAGGTCAGCCTGAAGGTGCCCAAGCTGCGTCGCCAGACGTTCGAGACGGCGATCATCGATCGCTATCGCCGGCGCGAGAGCTCCGTCGAGGAGGCCTTGATCGAGATGTATCTCGCCGGCGTGTCAGTGCGGCGTGTCGAGGACATCAGCGAGGCGTTGTGGGGCACGCGGGTCTCGCCAGGGACAGCTTCGAACCTGAACAAGAAGATCTATGCCCCGATCGAGGCCTGGCGGAACCGGCCGATCTCGGGCACACACCCCTCCCTTTACCTCGACGGCACCGTCTTGAAGCGCAGCTGGGCCGGTGAGGTCAAGAACGTCTCCTTGCTGGTGACGACCGGCGTGAACGCCAACGGCTACCGGGAGACCCGCGGCATCTGCGAGGGCGCCACGGAGAGCCGCGCGGCCGCCCAGGCGAGGGCCGGCGAGTTGCTTGCCAAGCTCGAGGCCATGAAGCTCAGCAAGGTCGCCGAGCGGCTCGAGCAGACGATTGATGAGACCCTGGTCTACTACGCCTTCCCCGACGAGCACCGGCGCCGGATACGCACCAACAACCCCCTCGAGCAGATCATGCGCGGGATCCGAAGGCGAACCCGCGTGGTCGGCGCCTTCCCCGACGGCCAATCGGCCCTCAACTTGGCCGCGGCCAGGTCGAGGCACATCGCCGGCACCAAGTGGTAAGCCAAGCGCTACATGAACATGAACCTGCTCAAACAGCAAAGGCAGACCGCCTAACCAAGGACCTCACCAACTCCAAACACAAAGTGCGAAAGATCCTCGACACTACCTGGCTGACAGGCGTATATCTGTCCTTAACCTCAATACTGGACGTGAAACAAACTCAACGAAAATCCATCTCATCACCATCTAAAATTCGACACCAGCCGAGAGAATAGAGTGCTCTAGCAGGGAATTCGCAATTCTTGCGCTTGGCCAGCACTCCCGAATCTCGAAAATCAAGACACTCTCCAGATCGAGGAGATCATTCGCGGCATCATCGTGAACGGCCTCAGCAAAGATAACCACTTTTCGCGTAGAATCCGACACAGCTGACAGGCAACTTTGCTTGTGAGACCATTTGCGTGCGTGGGCTTTACCAGATGTATCCCTAAACGTCACTTCTCCCGATGGCAACGAAATTTGCGATCCATCGAATCCATCATACTGCTCACCACCCTCCGAGTATTGTACCGATAAATCCCCAACAATTTTTTCCGCATCCAAAACTGCCACCGGCAAGGCATAACGAGCTGAAACAGAATTACACAACATGACTAGCGGATGGAGCACCGGAAAGTCGTTCCGTGTTCTAATCCGTCTCAAAATCGACTCTGCCGCCATTCGGTATTTGGTTGGATTTGTCCCGGTGGCGCGATAGGCAGCACGCCAAGACTGCACAGGTCCCAGTTGGCCCTCATTTTCCACCATTGCGAGGCGTTCTCTCGCGATCGCCAAATTCTTCTCGATAGCCATGCCAACTTCAGCATGATTTGTGACGCCATCCACAACGATGAACGCCGTGCAAAGCGAAGGGAACTTCTTTGCGATATCAGATGAGTAAGAGAAGCGAGGCAAAGCTATATCAAACTCCCTTCTTGCGGAACTGCAGATCAGTCAATTCAGATATTATGACCCTATAAATGTTCTTGACTGTTTCCTTATGCCCGCCAGCACCGGACGCCATTTCTCCAACATTATTCAGAACCATCTGAACACGATCAGCGCCCCTAATTTCCTCTGAAGTACTCTTGTAATCACTTGCGCGTAATGCCAATTCAATACGCTCCACCAGCAGCGAAACGATTTGATAGTCCAACTCATCGATCTTGTTCCGGATTTCTGTAAGTTCAAGTGGAGTCGTCATGCTCGCCTCATCAAAGTCCACGGAAGGTTCATTTTGTCGCGCTCGCCAAGCGTTCATTTGCGCTCGCCGAAACAGTAGCGCTCTCAGGCTGATCTTCGCCCCATCGGACCACACCTGGTGCGTCTAATTCGAACTGATCCAAAATCCTTGCAATAGTCTGATTGATTATGTCATCAATAGATTTGGGTTTGGTATAAAACGACACCACTGGTGGAAAAATCACTCCCCCGCATTCTGAAACAGTCAGCATATTCCTCAAGTGAATATTACTAAGTGGGGTCTCACGGACAACCAATACCAGCTTTCGCCCCTCCTTCAAAACAACATCTGCCGCCCGGGTCAGCAAGTTGCCAGTTGCGCCCGACGCTATCTCGCCCAAACTGCGCATAGAACACGGCACCACGATCATCCCCATCGTACGGAACGAACCCGAAGAGATGGGAGCCGCAATGTCCTGAATCGCATGATGGTAATCGGCGAGTTCCCTTAACTGAGAAGCCGAGACGTCAGTTTCCAGTGAGCGCGTCTGCTCCCCAGCCTTGGAAATAACAAGGTGAGTTTCAATTCCAAGCGTGCGCAAGATGTTGAGCAAACTTAGGGAGTAAACGATTCCTGTCGCACCAGAAATTGCGACGATAATGCGTTGTTTTCGTGCCTCAGTCACCCTTTATCCCTCGGAGTCATGTCGTCGCTTGGACAACCCGTTCGTTTGCTGTCTGTGGTGATAAGTATGTCTGTATTTCTGCCGGCGGGATTGAACTGAGCAATTGCGCCATTCCAACCATGCGGCCTATCAAGTCTCTGACTGACTGCAAGCCCTCTTCATCCTCGAGCGCTTTTCCTGGCGTCCCTCCTTGCAGGACTGCCGGGTAGCCACTGCCGACCAAGATCATCCGGTTAAGTAGAATATTGTTGGCTATTTGGTTAAATACTGACACATGACCGTAGCGCCTTCCGGTTATCACACACCCAGCGACCTTATTGGCAAGCGGTCGCGTAAAACGCAAATAACCGACCCCAGCTCTTTCGATAAATATTTGCATTGGATGCGCTAGACCATACCCATGAACCGGCGCCATGTAGATTATTCCATCGGCCGAGATCAAGCGCTCTATTATTGCTGGCATGTCATCTTGATGCGCGCAGACAGACTGACGTGTATTGCATTCGCCACATCGACCACATCGACTTATGTCGAACTCTCGAAGTCGATTGATATTCGATGACACCGCCTTCGCTGCAAGTAGCTGCGCTATGTAATCAGCCACTCGCTCTGTATTCCCGTTTGCTCTACTGGAGCCAGTAATAATCTCGAAATGTGCGGATGATGACACTACCGGCATATTCACCCTCCAGTATATGTCTCTATGGTACCAGCGTGGTGACGCGCCGAAAGCGCTCCCGTTCCGCTACTGGAACGGTCAGATCCAATAAGTATTTATCTGTCGTCGGCTCCGTGGTCCCTGCCAAATACCCTGCCGCTTGCGAAGGGTCCAGCGGAAAACCTCGTTGCTTTGGAAAGATAACCAGATCTCTGCTTGGCTGGAATCGGGTGGCCATCGCCCAAAGAAGGTCGCTTTCGGAGCTGACATCGATATCAGTGTCCACCAAAAAGACCACCTTTACCAATAAGTGATTTTTCGTCGCCGCATGCAGGACACGCTCTGAAAACCCTTCATTTTCGTTCTTCTTTTCAATCCGCAGTGCCAACATCAGTTGGCCGCCGGCTGCCGCCAAGTAACGAGCATCGTGGACCGTCGCATCATTCGACAACGCGTTACTAAGCTGGCCGATCATCCCAGCCTCAGTCGGCAACGCCAACAACTCCGACTGTTCCTTTCCCGGTCCGAGAAAGGTCTGGTAAATTGGATTGATTTGGCTCGTTACCTGCGAAACATTGACTACCGGTAGTTTTGCTTTTCCCATACCCATGTAGCCAAGGAATTCGGGCATTCCGTATCTTGACTCCGAACCGGAATACTCATCAAGCAACTCTCCAGTGATTTCGCCTTCAATGACGATTTGACTTTGCGATAAACACCATGCGTTCTGAGTCTTACAACGACTGATTTCAATGGCGGCCCCTTGTACACCTCCCGCAAACTCAAGCTCGCTTTCATCTTCACGAATAAAAGGCGAAGAAATCGAACTTGTAAGATATACGATTGGGCCAGCTCCAATGTTTATTGAAATCGGCAGTCCCGATCCGTTTCTTTGCGCTTTTCGGTACAGATTGTCGAGATCTCTTCCAGGTAGCATCCAAATCGTCAATCGATGTGCATCGACCACTCGCATACGATGAATTGAGAGGTTCGCAACTCCGTTCTCTGGATCGTGCGCAAACACCAATCCGGATGTCAGATAGGGTCCTGCATCGAGTGCCGTTACTGAAAGGGTTGGCAATGCGCCAAGCTTTTCCGGCCAACTGATGGCCTGGCAAGGCGCTTCGCCTAGTTCTCTTGCTGGTGTGCGAGTTGAAAGCCTTTGCGAAATCGTTCGCGCACCCGTGCCCTCCGCGCAACCCAAGAGAAACTCACACCGCCTACGCGCACCGAATAGGCCCATCAGAACAGGCATCTCGTAACCGGTCGGCCGTGTATAAATTACTACTGGCTCCTCTCCAGACCGCGGGTGGGCGGGAGATGTAGCAAAGTTGGCAAGGTAATGCTGCGCTATTTCGAACCTTGGATCGAGATCGTCATCAACAACGATTGGCATCTCGCCACATTTTTCCAGTGCCGCCATCGCTGATCTTAGGTCCGGTGCACATATTGATTTCGTATCGCTCATGCCGACATACGCTTGAGAACAAAATCGATATCTTTGTCACCCCGTCCCGAAAGATTAACGAGGATGTTCTGGTCCGAGCGCAATTTCGTTGCACGCCGCATAGCATATGCGACAGCGTGAGCGCTCTCCAGTGCCGGTATGATACCCTCTTCCCGTGATAGCGCAAAAAACGCGTCTATGCATTCTTGATCAGTCGCTACTTCATACCGCACTCGGCCAACGTCCTTCAAATGGCAGTGTTGAGGGCCAACTCCAGGATAGTCCAATCCGGACGCAATGGTATGCACCGGCGACGGATTACCTTTGTCGTCCTGCAGATAATAGCAACGGAAACCGTGCAGATACCCTGGCTTTCCAAGAGTCAGCGTTGCCGCATGCCTATCACCCTCAAGTCCCTCGCCGGCAGGTTCAACGCCAACAATATCTACACCTTCATCATCCAGAAAGCCGTTAAACAGCCCGATGGCGTTTGATCCACCACCAACACAGGCAGTTACCTCATCTGGGAGCCGCCCTGTCTGGTCGATAAACTGCTCGCGTGCTTCCAGCCCCACAATTGATTGGAACGTTGCAACCATTTCCGGGTATGGGCTTGGGCCTACCACTGATCCAATGGCAAAGAAAATATTCTTCGGATCTTTCATAAAGGCACCAAACGCGCTGTCTACGGCTTCCTTCAGGGTTCCGGCTCCTTCGTCAACCGGGACCAGATTGCAGCCCAAGACTTTCATCTTGGAAACATTCGGGTGTTCTTTAGCAATATCGACCACACCCATGTGGATCTCGCATTCCATGCCCATAAGCGCACTTGCCGTAGCCAAGGCAACGCCATGTTGCCCCGCACCGGTCTCCGCCAAAATTCGGTTCTTGCCCAACTTCTTTGCAAGCAGAACTTGGCATATGCAGTGATTGATTTTGTGCGCGCCGGTGTGATTGAGATCTTCGCGCTTTAGATAGATTTGAGCGCCGCCGCCTGCAGAGAGGCGCTTTGCATGGTATATTGGACTAGGTCGGCCGATGTAGGTCTTCCGCAGCCGATCGACCTCCTCCGCATAACCCGGGTCATTAACGACGGAACGAAATCCGACCTCAATCTCCTTCATTATTCCACGAAGATTGTCGTCATCGATGGGACCGCCATAATCACCAAAATATCCATCCTGATTAGAGATGATGAGTGGAGATAGCACGTTCATGGGATTGTCCTACTCAATGCCTATCGTGACTTTTCATTACAAGTCGACAGAATTAATCAACTGACTAAATCATCGACAACGAACACCAATGTCTCGCTATCCGACGAGCCGCGCGATCGGTGCCGAACGCCATCCGGAATAGAAAACGCCATATCCGGTTCACAATCAAAGCTCGCGTCATCAAAAATAATTGTAAACCGTCCTTTGAGAACATAACCTTGGTGGCCGACAAGGCACCAATGTTCCTCATTGAAGCCAGGCGGCAACTCAAGAAGACGAATCCGTTTGCCGTTTGCTTCAAAAATTTTCACTCGACCATCAGCGCCCGGCTTCGACCAAGCTGTCCATGGAGCTTTGTCGAGGGAAAAAGTAACTGGATCGTAGGATTCCTTTGACATGTTCACTCCATTTTCCTGATCGACTATGGCTAGCGATCTAGTTGTAAACTGGACGTTTGATTTCAGGATACAAGTAATTCTTCAAAAAGCTGTCAAAGATACTCAGCCCACTATCTGTGGCGATACTCTCAGGATGAAACTGAACGCCTTCGATTGGCATCGTTCGATGCCTCAAGCCCATAATATAACCGTCATTGTCCGAGTTAGCGGTGATAACGAGTTCGGGTGGCAATACATCTGAACTAACGATAAGTGAATGATACCGAGCGGCCATAAAAGGTTTGCCGGAAGTGTGGGTGAACACACCGAGCCCGTCATTCGATATCAAGGAAGATTTGCCGTGCATGATATTTCCTGCGCAAATGACGTTGCCGCCAAAAGCAAGGCCAATTGCCTGGTGCCCGAGGCAGACACCAAGGATTGGGATCGCTCCGTTCACTTCACGGATCAACTCTGGATAACGCGCATCTTCCGGTCGACCAGGCCCTGGCCCTAAGAGAATGAAATCGGTTGCCACATTCCTGATTTCTCTTTCAAGACATGGATCGTCGCACCGTAGCGTCACCGTCTGAAGGCCAAGCGTTTTCAGATATTGCTCAATGATGAAGACGAAGCTGTCATACGCATCGACTAAGAGCACTTTCATGCCACAAGCTCCTCATCCGTAAGGGCTTTAAAGACTGCTCTCATTTTGACGATCGTTTCTTGCCATTCATTCTCTGGAACGGAATCGGCCACGATGCCTGCACAGGCCCGCAAGCTGTAGATTTGGTCCCGATAACTGGCCATTCGGATGCACAATGCCATGTTCGCGAAGTCCCCCGGACCTATCAGGCCGACAGCACCGGCATAGGCTTCCCGCCGAGATACTTCCAGATCTTCTATTATCTCCATCGCCCTGATTTTCGGGGCGCCGGTCATTGTACCGGCTGGAAAAGTCGCCTTCACTAGATCAATAACATCGCATCCGAATGCCATTTCGCCGGTCACGGTTGAGACCAAATGAAACAGATGCGAAAACTCCTCTACAGACATCAAACTCTCGACATTTAGCGTGTCGGTTTTGGAAACGCGAGCTATATCGTTACGACAAAGGTCGACCAGCATTGTATGTTCGGCACATTCCTTTGGGGACGACGTAAGAGCGTGCACTAGCTGTTGATGCTCTTGCTTTGTCTTTTTGCCTATCGTCCCAGCAATTGGGCGCATTGAAACGCCCTTGGCATCTAAGCGGACATAGTTTTCTGGGCTCGCACCAATCAGTTCGCATCCCGCGACTTTACAAAGAAACATATAGGGTGACGGGTTGAGTTCTCTTAACCGCCTATAAAGCGTTAGCGGTTCCATCGACGAGGCGACTTTCACCTCATGACCGATTTGCACTTGATAGATATCGCCCAGGCGAATATGATTTAGAGCTACTTGAACTTTCGATAGATAATCGTCTTTTGTTGTTGAGAATTTTACATTAAAGTTCGGCGCAATATCGCCCCTATCGGCTATGGCAAATTTTGGAAGCAATTCACGTTCGATATCAATCGTCGGCTCAGGAAATATGTCCGATCGCGTGACGCTAACACGAACGCTGCCTGATTTTGCAACCACTAGAAAAGATTGAAATAGACGCAGGAAAACCAGAGGAAACTCCGGCCCCCTTATTCGATATGGCAACCTCTCGATCAGACACGCTGCATCGTATGAGAGACAAGCAAGGAAGCCGAAATTGAACTCTTCATCGTTCTGAGATCGAGAAAACATGCCATTGATAGATCTAAGCACCCGCCAAGCTTCGTCTCCTGAATAGATCTTCCCCCTGCCGCCTTCAACTCTTTGCTCGCCAAGTTGTTCGTTGACGCAGGTTTCGATTGCGTTTTGAAGCAACCGAGGCGCCGTGATGAGAATTCGGTCACGGTAGATTTCAATTGTTGCCAACGCCCCGACGCCAAGAATCGATTCTCGGCAGTCCACCTCGGGGCCTGCACAGGATTCCAAAAGAAATACGTCGTCCTTGCTCAATTTTTGAATGGCAAGAATATAGGCTGAAAAGATATCCAGATTTGGAACATGGATGTGCGAGGTGGATGTGTCTAGTTCAATCAAGTGAGTTGCCTCTCGAAGCATAAAGAGTGGATGCCCGTTCGAGATTATATGACTTCACTGACTACGCCATGTACGCCGATGATCGCTGTCGCGATGAGAAACAAGCCGAGTGCCGGGATCAGGTACTTGAAAAACCGCATTTTCCCGAAGACGTCTGCCGACAAGCTACCAAGGACGCCATAAAGAATGAAGCAGATCAGCGCAATCGAACCAATCGGAAAGAAGACGAATACAAGCGTTCCGGTTGTGGGGATTTGTGGTGAAATGAATAGGGGAAAGAGTGCGACAAAAAACAATATTGCCTTCGGATTGAAGAGGGCAATAATCATACCTGAAGCAAATCTCGACGATAGCGAATCTCGTTTCGTGTCCGCTTGCGCGCCACTTAAACCGATTTTCAGGTGATCGCGGATAAAGCCGATACCTATGTATCCGATGTACAGCGCTCCAAGAAACTGAATTGCTAGAAATGTGGCGGGATTGAGCGCGAGAATCGAATTCAGAGCAAGAAACGCAACGGCGGCCTGAAACAAGGAGGCGACTACGTTCCCGGCAGCCGCCGGAAGCACGCCACGTACGCCGTATTGCATGCCATGCGCAAGAGCGAGCGCCATGCTCGGGCCTGGGATAATAGAGACGGCGAAGATTGTCGTGCAGTACAAGAGCAAGGTTGTAAAGTCCATCTTGTGCGCTTCGAACTACGACGGATTATCGATCAGTGGCTGCATAAACTGCTTGCGCCAGATGGGCTAGCTCTAACGGCGCCTCTCTCGTATGTCAAGTAAGAAAATTGACTATTTCTCGGATAACGTGTGTTTTGAATGGCTTCGGAGGCACGATGCGGCTTTGCGTCGCCAAAGTGTGCGCCTTTGGCTCTTTACCCGGCATCGTTGTGCCGCCCCCTGGGACACGATCCGGGGGCGGCTCTGATCGCTGCGGGTGCCGTGAGAGATTTTTCGCCTTGTCACCTGGCAGCGGATATCGTTTTCCGAGCTGTCGGTGTTGAGTGCAATGTCCGACCGATCGGGCCGTGACCGGCAGTTCTGCCGTGTTGGCGTGCAGCCGTTGCAGGACGCGGTTGAGGGTTGGCGATGCCAGCGCGGCGCATGACGATGCGCTCGAAGCGGGCTTTGACGTAGCCCGTCGGGTCGCGGCGGTTCTTGGACCATCTTCGTCTATCGCCGCAGTCGCGGTCTGTAGTTGGAAATAGGCCTTCTACCAGAGACACCAAGTCTGAATGGCCCACCAGTAGGGTGAACTGGCTCGGTCATTGCTCAGCGCACGGCCGCAGCCGCTTCCAGCGGGTCGTGATAGCGCTTCAAGGTGATGGCGATCTGCTCTCATTCGATGCCGTCGGGGCCGTGGGGAGCGCCGTATCAGTCGAGCAGGCTCCCGCCTTCCCGGCTTGGCGATCGCGTCGAGGAAATCGTAGCAGCCGGGGACACCGCCCAAGTCCTCGGGCGGGCAACGGTGCTCGCCGCCCAGAAACCGCAGGTAGAGCACGCCAGGCTCGGCCTTCTCGACAGCCTCCACAACGACACGGTGCCGCCAGCGCTCGCCGAAATCGTAGGCATAGCCGAACTCCTGAAGGAGCTCGAGGCGGAGAACGCCAAGCTGAAGGAGCTGCGGCCCGGCCATGACCGCCCGCTTGAGCTCTTGATGGGCTCCACGGCCGGTTATGGCCTCCACCGAGTACCCTTCCCGATGTGCTATGGACCGACCGGAGATGATCAGCAAGGCGCTGGAAGAGTAGGCCTATCGCAGCGGCGTCCATCTCAACTTCATCGAGCCCGGCAAGCCGGTCCAAATCGCCATTGTCGAGAGCTTCAACGGCCGGTTCCGCGATGAATGCCTCAACCGGTTCCGCGATGAATGCCTCAACGAACACCGGTTCCTAAACTTGGCCCACGCCCGTCGCATCATCGAGGCCTGGCGGGTCGACTACAACAGCGACCGGCCACACTCGGCACTAGGTTACGCCACACCAGAAGACTTCGCGTCATCTCACCAGGGGCGTGCCCCTGGTGAGATGACAAACAGTGCCCGCAAAGAGCAAACTCAAGCCGCCGAAGTCTCAGGGGTAGTGTCCAGGATCTTTCGCACTTTGTGCTTGGGGACTGGTGGCCGATCCGGTCAGGCAATCATCTCCTTCTGTCTGAGCAGCTGCATGTTCATGTAG